>DAOOQH010000018.1:0-23144 GCA_035388625.1 Chitinophagaceae bacterium
CTTTAGTTTGCCAAATCCATTAGGTGCTTTATTTAGTATTGTGGCTGCTCGTCTTGCAAGGTTTAATCCGGTTACATTAGAGGTTGACTTTGCAATTAAAGTTGATCTCGGTGTGATTACAGTCGATAGATTCAAATTAAAAATCCCTCTTACTCCTACTGGTGCACCTCAAATTATTCCAAGTGGTGTGCGTGTCAATATTCCAGGTGTATTAATAGGCAATGGCTTTGTTGAAATTATTGATCGCGATATTGATATTGATCCTCCAACCATTGATGCCAGCGGTGTTGAACATCATACCATGCATGCAAAAGGTATTGAAGGCGGACTTGATTTAACTTTAGTAGCATTAAAAGTTCGTGTATCAGCAAATATTGGTATTGGTACTTTACATGACCCAGCCACCAATCGTGATGCGGTGAGTGTGTTTGTAGGATTACGAGTTGAATTTCCTACACCAATTATTTTATTTCAAACAGGACTCGGCATTTATGGATTCATGGGCTTATTTGCCATGCATTACAAACGACTTGAAACCCCACCTGATCCAAGTTCAGCAGTTGGTCCAGCATTGCGATGGTTAATTAATGCGGATGGTGATCCAACACAATTACGAAATTCAGCCGGACTTCCAAATTGGGGAATGGCTATGGATAAATGGTCGTTTGGAATTGGTGTTATTCTTGGAACCATTGATGGTGGCATTCTCATGAATTTTCAAGGCATGTTGGTACTTGAATTACCTGGGCCTCGAATTCTGATCATGGTAAAAATGAAACTTGTATCCGTATTACCTTCACAACCGGCTGCACCACCAACGCTTTTACAAACCGGCATTATCGGTATTATAGATTTAGATTTCGCGCGCAAAACATTAACCTTGGGTGTTATGGTAAGCTTCGAAATAAAAAGTATTTTAAGCGTAGCTCTACCTATTGAATTATTTTTCGATTTACAAACGCCATCTAATTGGCATTTATATGTTGGTACCATTTCAAACCCAGCCTCGGCAACCATATTGGATATTGTGCGTGGATCGGCTTATCTAATGATTCAAGGAAACGATTTAACCTATCCATCCATCGATCGGGTTCCGCAAATTATGCGTGGTAAAACTTTACACGGAATTGCCATCGCCGCAGGTTTAGAAGCTTCGCTTGTTCTTGGTGATGAAAGCTCAGGTGTTTATCTTAAAATTTCGGCAGGTGCTCATTTAGGTGTTAGCTTTTCGCCATTTTTGGTCATAGGTAATATGTATTTCAGTGGTCGATTGAAATTAGTCGTTGTGAGTATTGGCGCCAGTGGAAATTTTGATATTATCGTTTCGCAAATACCGGGTACGGGTACATCAAGTGTACCAGCTCAATTTAAAACCTATATGCACGGTGAAGTGTGTGGAAGTGTTGATTTATTCTTCTTTGATATTTCAGCTTGTATTGGTATTACAATTGGCGATGAAGTATTTGACTTTGATGCGCCACCTTTAGTAAGAGGTATGTATTTACAAAGTTTCTCACCAGTATTAAGTAGTGGTCAGGGAAGTAGTAAACCAATTGATGCAAGTTTAGGCAATGCCATTCCATTAGGTGATTCAACTACCATTACCGATCCTACAAAACTAGTCGTTGTTCCTATTGATACTGTTCCTGTTTTACAATTTAATTCATCACCGTTATTGCCATCAGGATTTGAAGCGGCCTCCTTTATCCAATCGCCTGGAAATATTAGTGGTACAAATGGTAAACTCATATTAGGAGAAGGTAATTCGGTTGAGTATACCTTAACCAGTATTACATTGAAAGAAGGTGGATTGCCTTACAATTCTGCTACAGGTAAGCCACCATCGGTTTGGCGAGTTGATCGACCAAATGGTGCCAGTGTAAGTGATACTTCAATTGATTTGGCAACCTTTAGTAGGGTACCATCTGCAACTGAACATGCGCTTGAACGTAGCACCGATCTTCAACAAAACGTGACCATACGTTGGGAGAATGCCTGCAAAAAACCTGCACCTCCCGCACCAGTTCTGTATACATTTTGCGGACAAGCCATAGGCGTTTCAGCAAGTGGTTGGTTATTAAATGGCATTGCTAAACCCGATCCTGAAGGAACCATTAGAACAACTCCTGTGCATACCACAATGAAGGTCTATCAACCACATCAATTAAATGCGAATTCAACGGCAGGTTTTATTTTAAACGAATTAG
This sequence comes from Chitinophagaceae bacterium, assembly GCA_035388625.1. GTDB lineage: Bacteria > Bacteroidota > Bacteroidia > Chitinophagales > Chitinophagaceae > OLB11. Next base: position 2,208 of record DAOOQH010000018.1, read on the forward strand.
GATCTGAATATACATCGCCAGCTAGAGTGGTAGGATTAGATTTACCCAATTTACCAATTCCATCTCAATCACAAAAAAAATGCTTTGAACTTCGTCGAGATAAAAAAAGTTTTCAGTCAAATCCACTATATGTAGAAAAGGAATTGCGTATTTATAGTGCTTCTGAAAAGCGTTCGTTTTACACTACCTCTAAAGGCTTTATTGCATTTGATGAATTTAAAGCGTTCGAAAGTCCATATAGAACGCATTTTAGATCCATTAAAAAAATTATTGGATTAAGTATTCGAGAGTATATGCGTATCGATGTAATTGCTGAACCTGTTCAAGTGATGCATTTGAAATTTACTAGTTTTAAAATGAAGGCCAAACTCATCGCCTACGCCTATAATGAAGATGGCAAACTAGTAGATAAAGAAACCTTTATTCACAATAATGATCGTACGCAAATTCATGAATTAACACTTTCAGCAGAATCAATTAAATATGTCATTATTTATAATCGTGATTTTACAGGTCAGTTTGTTGAAATTTGTATTGAGCGAAATCCTCAAGCCAATACGCAACAACTTGAAAAATACTTCAGATGCTTTAGAAGTTTGCAATTGCCTTATATTGACAAATGGTCGAATGAAAAAAATAGATTAAATGAAAATCTATTGAAGGAGCTAAATTCTTACTTGAAAGATAAGAAAGCGTATAGTGAAATTATTTTTGAAACAGGTAGCTGTGAGTCAATGATGTTTTATGGCGCTGTGCATAGAAAAATTAAACATCAAATTATTGTTGAAGAATTGAATGCGAATAACCATGTCATTAAATCATATGCTTTAGATGAACTTATTCTTAGATCTGTTGTAAATCCATTGAACGATTTACCAGCAGATTGGTTAAGTCCAGCATTGCCATGGCGAGCTAATTTGGTACCAACTGCGCTTTATTTACAGTCGTTTTATTTTAATACTTATGAACGAATTTTATTTGAATTAAAACCATCAGATAAATTAGCTGTAAAGATTAGGATCTCTACCTCAAAAGCAAAAATTGGACAACCTGTGATGTTTATCAGTGCAGTTGAAACTCTTCAATTGAGTGAGGTTGAGCAACATGAAATTATGACGGGTGTAATAGAAACAGAAAAAAATACTGTAGATGGTTATTTGAACGATCATACGCCGGCACCACTTATGAAGCCGAATACAACCTATATTATGTCGGTCAACTATACGATACAAAAAATACGTAAAGGTCAATTATTAGGAATCGAATCACATACACAAAACTTTGCGTTTAAAACTGATGCGCTTCCGCCTAAAGAATTGAAACCTTATGTACTTGGTGCCACACCAGAGATGGATGAACGTTTTCATTTTTATGAAGATGCATTAAAAATTGTATTTAATGATGCTTCTTTCTTAGCTATGTTAGAAGCTTATGGCAAACAAATTCGTGCAATCATTCGAGGTGCAGATGGTGTACCCGTTGGCAATAGTCCTGAAATTGTTTCGAGCTTAGAAGATATACCAGCCACCGTACTTTCGGCATATCGCGATACGATACATACATTAATTGACAAAGGTTTATTAACTTGTTTGGGCGCTATTACAATGCCAAGTCATGCAGCGTATACAACACCATTTAAATTAAAACCCTTGATGGCATATACATTTGATTTAGAGTTTGATGAAGAAGATACAACCCCAGAAACCGAATCAAGAATTCCATTTTATAGAAGAGGATTTTCAACGAGTCGATTTGCGAATTTGAAAGATTTTGTAAAAGAAATTAGATCAGGTGTGATTTATCATAAGGCTTTAAAAAATGAGATCATTGGTTTACCGCTTCCTGGTTCTGGACAAAAATTTGTAACAGTAACAGATATTGAATTTGAAAACGCCATGAGCGCAGCAGGCATTATGCAACGAGATGATTTAACACAAACCACTTCTACCCTTTTATGGAGTAATCATGCAGGCGACTTTTTACCTTATGGTTTATTAATTGAATCGTCGGAACCGGTATGGCGAATGCGCACTGAAGCTGATAAAGTGGTTGTGAAAAACCAACAAAATCAAGTGGTTGATCCAGCGTTTGAAGTGGTACAAAATATTTCAGTTCAAGCCATGTTATTGAGAGAGGAGGCTGGTCATCAAATTATTCATCACTTTGTAAAATCGAGTGGAGGCACCAGAACCTTGGTATTTTTTAAAGATATCGTATGGCCAGATGCAGGTAAAACTATTTCGATCGAGTTGGTGCAAACAGCAAGCGATTTATATGCTTTACCAGAGAAGGTTGAAAAGATTTATAATTTAATTGTAACGAGCAAGGCTCCTTGGGAAGAATAATATAAAAGAAAAAAAGCAAAAAAATGAACAAGATAAAAAAGAACGAATGAATGAAGGTGCGTGAGGGATAGTAACGAAAATCCTCCTGTGGACACGCTTTGTGCGTTGGCAACAGGAGATTGAAGTGAATAGCCCGACCCGTTACAAGGAATATTGTTAGAAGTTTTTACTTTATAACGGGGCACGCCCAAAGAACATAAGACAAGAAGATTTAAATAAAATTGAACATCAATAAATTAATATAAAATGCGAATTGCAACACCCACCTTTCAGTTATTTACCATGCCACTTACGCAGGCTGTGGAGCAAGGAAAAATGCAAGAACTAACAAGCATACTCAGAAAAAAAGAGTCGGATGTAGAATTTATGCGAGGTATAAAAATATCGGAAAATGATATGCCCATTGCCTTAAGATGGAATATGCATCCCGAATATGGATTTCCACGACAACCTTTTAATGTGTATCGCCGACGAAGCAATTATGCTGGTGCCAATGTAATTTCTATTTTACATGAGGATTTTGTGATGACGAATACGATGCGTCAATTTTCATTTCCTCAAGGTGTAGAAATTTATATTAGTGCCATACGGGTAAATTTAGTGGCTGGACAAGAATTAGTGATTACCCCATTTGATAGAGATCGAAAAAATATGGTTGGCAAATCAAAGCGAGTAACAGAGTCGAGCACCGTTATTTTTAAATGTCCATTTACAGCAGGATTTACCTTTACCGGAAACGGTATTCTCAAAGCAATTGATGGCATTTCGATGCAGGATATGTTGAATGCGAAAGATTGGGAATTGATTCAAATTGTTGGGTTCGCATTTAAAGATGGCGAAGTGGGCGGATATGGATATAAAGGCGGCGAACAAGGTTATATTAATGCATTAACTGACCCTGAAACTGCGGCTTTACAACGTTTGAAAATTGGTGAACTTTTATTTGTTAAACCACCTTCAGTTAATGACCCACAGGTACCTGATCCGAATTGGCAAGCGGTTGGAGCTGAAAAATACTTAGACGAAATAAAGTATTCATCTGATAGCATCATGAAGATGATTCATAATTGCTTAAGTATAAGTGACGACACCTCTTATTTTCGAACGCAACGTCAAATTGCTTATTTTGAAAGCCGTATAATTCCTGGCATTCATCAACCTGGAGGTGGAATACCGAAAGATGCTGAAGCGAAAATACCAGTGGTTGGTACTACCCTATTGAGTACAAGTACTGAAAGTCCAGCAGCATTGGGCTTAGGTTTTGGCACTACAGATTTTGTTTCCAGATCAGGCAGTACAGGAGGATCGAAAGATAAGGATGATAATAACAGATCTAAATCAGATCAAAATATTATGATGAAAGCTGTAGTTGCAAAACCATCGCTCGGTTATGATTACATGGTAACGGCCAATTATATTGTTCGTCCATTTGAACATATTGATCCGTTGGATATTTTTGATGAGCTTACCAAAAATATTGAGTTCTGTGCTTTAAGCGACGAAAGAAATTTACCAACTCAACCGGTTAATGCAGAAGTATTTTCCTTAAGAACCAATAGACCTGAAAAGACAGATTTAGCATTTACAGAATCAGTCAAACTTCGTTGGCATAAATCAGATCTGCCTCAAGGATATGGTGTGATTGCGAGTTATAAAAATGGAAGCTCAAAAATATTGAATGAGGAATATGACTTTTTTCCTAAGGCGTTTAAAAATTTCAATACTTATGTGCCTAAAAATCTAAGTACCAATCCTACTGAAACTGTTTTACCAAGCGAAGATGAAAATGATAATGGAAAATTTGTGATGGTTGAACCAGAAGAGCCCTTGCCTTTTAAAGGCAGTGAGGTGCATAAATATTTTGTAGCAGGTTGGGATGTTTTTGGACAATGGAGTCATTTTGTAAAGTTGAATCATATTGCGAATTCACCAGCAAAACAAAATCCTGGCGTGATGAGTATAAGGATTTCAAAAACAAACCCCGATGACTTAAGTGATCTATCACCTATCAATCCAATTGTGCCATGTACACTTGAATTAGAAATTGCATGGAATTGGGCTGACCGATCACCGAAAGAAATTCAAATTGCAGGTAGCTTTTTTAATGCATCGAACAATTTACCTCCTGTTACACATCCAAATCATTTTTCGTTAACCTCTGCCGATTCAAGCACACCCATCATTAAAATAAATTTTGATGCCTTAGGCAATCCATCAAGCAGTTTAGGGAGTGTGGTGAATATTATAAACACGGTTGAAACACCGGCTGATCTGCGTAAAATAAAACTAACCATTTCTAATCTTACCGCAACCTTCCCCTCTGGAAGTCCGTTTAGCATTGCCTATGCTGTTTATGTTCGCGGATTAGAAAAGGTAAGAGCCATTCCACTGCCAGAAGATTTTAGTTCGTGGAGTGAAGGCTATGTGGCTCGAATGGATGATCCTCGACCACCTGATACAACCAGCTTACCTGCCACAGTTCAATTTACTTCCATTCCAGATGCTACCAAAATAGGACGAGGCAAACTTTCGTGGCCTGCAGCTGCCGGTGCACTTGGATACTATGTTTGGGAAACAAATGAAACAGCGGTAAGAAGCATATTAGATGAAATGCTGAAGACAGAATTTCCTGGCAATGCATCAAAACATCTAAAACCATTAACAGATCCACTAGTTGATAGAGCTACTCAGTTAAGAGATTTATTGGCGCAAGATAAATATCGTCAAGTTTGTCAACGTTCGTTTCACAAACTCAGCAAAGAAATGATACCAACCACATCAGTAGAACTTGAAATTTCAGCCTCATCAAAAGTATTAACCCTATATCAAGTATCATCGATTAATACGGCCAATATTGAATCTGGTAAAAGTAATATTGTATTTTTTGCTGTGCCACAAATTCAAAAGCCAGCACAACCTTTATTAATATTGAGGAAGTTCAAGCGAGAAGATGAAATTACACATACTATTTCAAAAGGTATTCAAGTTCAAGTATTGAATGGTAACGGACTAACCCCTGCAGGTTTTAATTTATATCGAACAAGAAAAATGCTTGTAGGAAATGATCCAGGTATGAAAGGACTTCCAATTAAGGAATATGATGATGCAGATTGGCAATCACATGAAATGCGTTTATTAGATGGCACTATCTATGAAGGCAAATACACAGAAGAAATTGTAATGAGTGGAAGTTGGAGACCTTTTGTATATCAGGCTGTAGCCGTTGGAGAAGAAGATGGTTCGAGAGGATATTTTAGAGGTGAAAGCGACGCATCGGCATCGGAGATTATTTATTTTCCTCCTGAAAACTCACCTACACTTTTGATGTCTTCAGCGCCTGTTTCGAATGCAAATAGTAGGGTTTTAAAATTTTCGACCAGTATTCCTTTTGATGCCATTGAACTTGGCAAAGCGATGATTGAAATTTACACATTGGACGCTGAAAATAAACGAAGCCTACTAACCAAATTTGAAGCTTCATCTATAGAAATGAGTACGAGTGATTTAGTGCCTGTAAGTGCTGCCATTGCTATTACTTGGCCTGCAATTAAACGGCGACCAACTGATTGGGCCACTGGTATCACTCAATTTTCAATTGGTGTAAAATCAAGTGTCGACAGATTAGTCATTCGTGTAATTGATCCACTTGGTCGTATGGCAGAAACTGGCGAATAACTAAAAAAATTAAAGATCATAATCCAAATTATTAACGCTCACCAACTTAAATCAAATAAGCATGTCAATTTTAGATGATATAACCCTTGAGAACCTTAAAAATAAAGGCATAGAAGGCTTTGGATTTACCATGCCATCGATTTCGCATAAATGGTGCGATGAGGCTAGCACTACAATAACAGGCTTAACTTATAACGAATCGAATTTATCATTAAGTTTAAGTGGCTCAAATTGGCTAACGCCATTCACAGGTTTATTGCAAGTTGTAAATACTAGCGATAGAAAAATTCAAATCACTTTACAAAAAGTGGATGGCTCGATGGTGAATGAAAATGGTATACTGATACGACTTTTTCCTCAGCAGGTTTTAAGATTGAAAAGACTGAGTCGAAATTTATTTGAAGATATCAATACACATAATAAAAAATTTGCAAATGGTATGCCTTTGCGTCAAGTTCCTGCTTATCTATTTGTTGCAACAGAAGATGATATAACAAGTATAGAAGGCGGTATCATTCAAGCAAAGGAGGATATAGGATGCAGTGGTGAACTCAGCTTTTTTGATGAACAAGGTTATATTATTCATCCTTTATATATTGCTAGTGTTTGTAAAACAATATTGGCTCAACAACCTATACTGAATATTGATTCGGCACTCGAAAATCAACTTGATGATATCATTGATAAAGAGGCAAGTGAAACAACGACTGTTCGTTTTGTGAAAGCTGATGGAACCGCATTTGATGGAAACCATATTGAAGGTATTACTGCAATTGACGACAGTATTGGATTATTTAGTGTAGATGCATATACAGGAACAGATGCCACTTTAAAAGGTGAAATTAAACGAGCCGAAAGTACGGACGATGATGGCGATTTTCCAGCGTTAGAAGCATTTCAACAAGTAATGGGACTTATAACCTATAGCAGAATGGGTGAGATCGTAAATATTCCCAAACTTAAAGATTTAGATAGCGATACAACCACCAATTCATTAAAGCACGATTTTTTTACAGTTAAAGTCATTCAGCTTAAAGAATATTTAATCGGCAATGCGAATGAAGATTATAATGGTACAAAATTTGAACCAAAGCCAAGTATCAGAATCAATGAACAGTTACGTTTTTTAAATTCAGGTAATGCCGTAATGGGTCGACTCTCAACAATATTTGAAGGAGCGGCTACAAAACAATTATTATCGGCAATTTCAATTGACAATAAACTTAATCTCCCATTGAATGAAACAGATATACTATGGCCTAATTTTCCGGCGCTGCCAGTTGGTATTATAGCAGATGATGCAAATTATCCAACAGATTTTAAAGCACAACTTCAAACACATGGAACGGCTACATTTATTGATTCAGTAACGCCACCTGCAAGGGATGTGATTTTAACTTTACAGGGTTTGCCGTTAGGTTGCGCAGTTCGCGTTTATAATCGCGTATTTCTTGATGGCGCTAATATTGAACGAGGTGATGGAGCTGGAGGACTTGCACATACTGAACTTGCTTCATTAAGCGGACGAACTTTTAATGGAGAGGCGAAAATTATTTTAAAAGATCCATTGGGCATCATGCGACCCGATGGCACATTTGTAGTGGCTGGAAATCCAACCTTAATTTGTGATATCATGATAATACCTCGAAACACCAATCGTAAAAGGTTGTTTGGTGCATTGAGTTTTGCTGTTGGAAGTCCAGTTGCAGCACCCATAGTGGGAGCAGACAATTTACTCGCCCCCATTGCCAACCAAGGAATTTGTCCTGCTGGTATTTTAGGTTTAGATGCAGGTGTTTCACCTTCGATTGATTTGACGACTTTGTCAAATATGCTCAATACAATTCTAGCTTTTGGAGATGATACACAACCACGAAATGCGCATCGACTTCCAACCATGATGAGAAGAGATTTATTAGCATCCTCTTTAAAAACTGGTTCATGGTCATCCTTACTGAGTGCAGGCTCAGTGAGTCGAGATATGCATAATGCGAATCAAGAATTAGGATGTCCTGGAAGTTTGGGAGGCAAGGAGAATGATAGCTTTGGAATCTACACTGAACAAGGTCGATTGAGTTATGATATTGCTCGAATGGCATTTCGAAGAACAACCAATTTTTATGATCGCATTGAAGAGTTAAAAGAAGATAATTGGAATGAACCTTCAGCAAATACCGCCTTAGGTGAAACAGAAACTGCCACCGATGCGATTGGTACTTTTGCTGGAAGCCTTTTACAAAATATTTCTCCCTTTTGTGAAACACCAGAATTGGCCCTTTTAAAGTCAATTGTTGAAAGTGAGATTGATAGCATACCTGCAACTTTTGACGACTTAGTAGATTGGGCTGTTGACAAAATCAATGATATGAGCACAGGCTCATTAAGTGGTTTATTACTTACAGGTGTCAATAGACTAAAATCAGAATTAGTTGATAAATTAAATGAGCTAAAAGATGATACGACTTTAAATGAAAGCAAAAAAGAACGTTTATTTAACGAACTAAAAAGAGAAATTTCATCAAGTTGTTTTGGACGAAGAGATACCCAATGGGCCATTGAACAGGCATTTAAACAAGCACGAAATTTTATTTATATTGAAACCCCTGGTTTAAGTTTTACAGAAGGTGATTCAGAAAATTATTCGTTGGATTTATGGAATATTTTACAAACTCAATTAGATGAAAAGCCTGGCTTAAAAGTCATTATTTGTGTGCCCAAAAAACCAGGCTATCAAAAGCAATATGATCAATGGATACGAAGTGAAGTAAAAGAACGTTATACCTTAGTTCAAAGTTTATCAGCTAAACAAGTGGTTTGTTTTCATCCAATTGGTTTTCCGGGTAGAGATAATTTTGTTCAAAATAATATCATAATTGTTGACGACCAATGGGCATTAATAGGCAGCAGTTCAATGCATCGTCGTGGACTTAGTTTTGATGGCAGCGCGGATATGGTTTTCACAGATTTAGATACCATTCATGGTCATGCCAATTCAATTAAACAATTTCGCAAACTTATCCTATCGCAACGTATTGGCGTGAGCGGCAATGCAACGATAGATTCTAAAGCCGTGATGATAGACAATCCTGCATTATCATTTAAATTAATTCGTGAAATGTTGGTTGCAGGTGGACTCGGCAAAATTGAACCTTTGTGGAATGGTAGAACTGAAGGCATTGTATTTTCAGAACCGAGTATCGATAGATTATTAGCCAACCCTGAAGGCAATGAATTCAATTCGCTGAGTGCAGCCATCAATTTGATATTAGCTGGTTTGATGAAATAAGTGATTGTTTGAATTTTAAAGCATTTTCGTGATACATAGCAAGGGTGAAAGTCTTACGCAATCGATGGCTTTCAAACACGCGGGCAAGCATATTAGAGATTAAAAGGCTCGCAGACTGCATTGTGATTTTTAATTTTATTTGCTTATAACAAATTAAAATAAAAATTGCCAATAGTACTTGATAATTCATTTTAAAGTGTACTTTTATTTTCAAACTTCACTATTTTATGGCTACTCCACTTCGAAAGATTCTAGTTCTTGCAATCGCAAGTATTGGCTCACTATTCGTAAAGAATTCAATTCTACATGCGCAAGAAAAAACTTTCGTGATTAACTCTGGCGATATTATCAAAGAAGGTATTCAATTTCATGATAATGAAAAGTATAAAAGTGCGATTGCTGAATATCAAAAAGTACCTGAAAATGATACCAATTATGGCTTGGCACTTTTCGAACTTTCACTTTCAGCGCGCGTTGACAGTCAGTATGCACTCGCGAAAGATGCAGCGCGAAGAGCTCTTGACATTACGCCGAATGACAATGAGCATGATCTTCTTTTACAATTAGGAAGTACTTATGATGATGAGAAGAACTATGATTCAGCCACCATTATTTTTAATAAGGCGATTGAAAAATATCCGAATTCGTTTCGAGCCTATCATTCAAAAGGAATTAATCTCTATCTAAAAAAGCAATATGACTCAGCCTATAAATATTTTGAAAAAGTTGTTTATCTAAATCCTTATGCTTTCAATTCGCATTATTTTTTAGGCATGTTAGCAAAAGAAAAAGGTTATCCAATTCAATCAATGATGAGTTTTGCCATGTGCTTAATGTTATCGCCGGGAAGTTCAAGAGCAGGTCAATGTATTACCAGTATGTATCATTTGGCAAATCTTTCAGATACTACACTTAAGAATTTCAATAACCGAAAAGAGGAATCCTTTTTTAAAGAAGATTATAGTGAGATAGAAACTTATTTCAAATCTAAAATTGCATTAGAACCTAAATATAAAATCCAAACACCTCTGAATGAAGCTGTTTTTAAACAACTTAATTTGATATGCGAAAAATTACCATCTGCTCCAAATAATCCAAATGATTTATGGGCATCTTATTATGCCCCTATCTTCAAAACGTTATTCGATAAAAATTTGTTTGGTGGCGCAACTGTTATCATGGTTTCGGGTATTCAAAATAATGATGTCAAAAAACTTTTAAAGGAATATAAAAAGGAAATGGAGGCCGCGGGCAATTTAGCAAATGACAAACTCGTTGAAATTGGGTATCATGGATCAACTAACAGAGCCTCTTATAAAGATGAACCTGGTTATGTTTTTGAAAATAGTTTGGTGCTAGCTAAAGGAAAATACTTAAGTCCAGAGAAAAAAGTTTTGCATGGCGAATGGATATTTTATAATAAAGTAGGTGATATAACAAGTGTAATTAATTATAATACAGGGAAATTAAATGGTCCTTATAAAGCATATTACGACAATGGCAATTTAAAAACTAATTGCGTGTTCGAAAATGAAAAAGTGAAAGGCGAAATTCAAGAGTATTATAATAATGGTTTGATGAAAACAAATGCCACTATCATCAATGAAAAAAGAGAAAATCTTTATACCGAATATTATATCAATGGATCAAAAGCATTAGTCGAAAATTATAAAGATGGCAAACGTGAAGGCAAATCAACCATTTATTATGAATCGGGTGAAAAGCACTATGAATTAAAGTATGAAAATAATTTGGCTGAAGGCTTAGTGAACGAATATGCTGACAATGGAAAATTATTGAGTACAACTTATATGAAAAAAGGAAAGGCTGAAGGTGAGAAAATAGTTTATCATCCGAATCAAACCATTCGTTCAAAAGGCAATATGGTTGATGGAGAAAGGGAAGGATTATTCATATCCTATTTTAATAACGGAATTGTATCTGCTAAAGAAATTTATAAAAAGGGGAAGTTGGATGGCAACTGCACCTATTATCATAAAAACGGGAAGGAAAAAATAAGCATCACCTACGAAAAAGGTGTACAAGAAGGCTCAAGTTCAGAAAAAGATGAAGAAGGTAGATTGGTTTATATAGATGAATATAAAAATGGACATCTTAAGAAAGTAACTTATTATAATATACTCACTAACCAAATCATTAAAGAAAATGTAATTGATGATAAACAGAAAAATATGATTTATGTGTATGATGCAATTGGCAATTTAAACAAGGAAGCTGTTTGCAATCGAGATGGCATGTATAATGGCGAAACAAAAACATATTATACTGGAGGGCAATTGAAATCAAAAAAACTATACGAAAAAGGAAATGCAAATGGCGTTAGTTACCAATATCATCAAAATGGGAAAACAAAAGTTGAAGAATATTATACAGATGATCAACTAAATGGTTTGTATACAAGTTATCATGAAAATGGTAAAATACAAGGTGAAGGCAAGTTTGAAAAAGGCGAGAAACAAGGATATTGGTATTATTATGATAACCAAGGATATATATATAAAATGGAATACTTCATTAATGGAAATAAACATGGTGTTTTGATTGACTACGCACCCAATGGCAAAATAAAAGAAAAGAATTATTGGTATTTTGGCGAGCAAGTGCGATCAACAAAATTGGATACAATGGGTAAGATCATTCATGATCAAGTGTTTAAACTTGGTGAAAATAATGAAATTAATGAAGTAAATTCTATCGGTATTAAACAACGAACCGCATCAATGAAGAATAACTATTTGCAAGGCATTGAAACGAATTACTATCCAAATCAAAAAATTCAAAGTATTGTATATTTCAAAAATGGCAATATTGATTCTACCGCGAATTACTTTTATTCTAATGGTAAAAAAAGAAGGGAAGGCAATTTTAATGAAGATAACCAAGAAGGTGTTTGGAAATCGTACGATAGAAATGGGAATTTATCTTCTATCAATCATTTTGAAAATGATGAATCCAATGGGATTGATACGTTTTATGAAAATAAAATACTTGATGTTATCATTTCATATAAAGATGACGAGCGACATGGTTGGTTAGACAAATATATTGGCGGCGAATACGCTCATTCAGTGCACTATTACGAAGGTTTAATTATTGGTTATACCTATCTTTTACCAGACGGAAATAAGATTAAAGAAATACCAGTTGAAAATTCAAACAAACTAGTCACATTGACATCTTATTACAAAAATGGTAAAAAAGCAATAGAGACTGGTTATCAAAATGGAGATTATCAAGGGAGAAGAACACTTTACTTTCCGAATGAAAAAATACATTACGAAACCAATTACATAGATGGTGAAATCAATGGAGATGAAAAAGAATATTTTGCCAATGGTCAACTCAATTATCTAAAGCATTATATTAATGGTGAAAAAGATGGTGTTCAAAAAGTATATAACGAAAAAGGTATTTTGGTAGAAGAGGAAAATTTTATAAATGGATATCAACATGGTACAACAAAATATTATGATGACAATGGAAATATTAAACAAACAATAACCTATTATTGGGGTGAAATTTTAAAAATCGAAGGATAAAATATTTTATATAAAATTACAACTGATATCTTTCAACATTTTTATTTAATTGAAAAGCAAATTGCAAACGAAACAAAATAAAAAATAAATGAATATAAATAAAGCAATAGGTCTATTATTGAGCTGTTTGATTCTAGGTGGGATCCAATCCTCAGCCATCAATACAAATAGTGCCTATATAAGCTTGTTTTCGCAAAAGACAGAAATCATTATAAAAAACGAGGTGCCTACCACACGCACAAAATATGAAATTGTTTTTAAATTTAATGATGAAAAGGCGATTACCATGTATCATAGTTATGCCATTTACTATTCATTTTTTGATGAGCTCGAAAAAATGGAAGTCTATACAAAAAATCCTCAGCCCAATGGAAAAATGAAAACCATTTATACGAAAGATTTAAAGCCTAATAATAGTAAAAGTAGCAGTGTGTTTTTTGATGATCAAAAAGAAGTGAATATCGACTTTTTAGGTTTAACCGTTGGATCTGAAGCCCATGTTGAATATACAGTTACTTGCAGTGAAACTCATTTTACAGATCCAATGATATTTAGATATTATTTGCCAATTGAAAAAGAAATTTATGAATTAACTGTTCCTGATAATGTCAATATTTCAATTATTGAAAAAAATGTACCACCTAATTTTATTCAATACACAAAAGATGTTAAACGTAATGAAACCATTCATACTTGGTTAGCTACCAATGTGGATGAAGAAAAAAGATATGATGATGCACCAGCCCCAACTTATTTTACCCCTCATATCATTTATAAAATTGAGGATTATACAATTAAAGGCAACACAAAAAGTATTTCAAAATCACCTCGCGATTTATTCGAATGGTATGTTTCGCATATGAAACATGTAAATAAAATTACTACAGAACGCTTAAAGGTTATGGCCGATTCAATTACCAAAGGAGACAAAACTGATCAAGAAAAAATTAAAAGTGTTTATAATTGGGTAAAAACAAATATTCGATATGTAGCATTTGAAAATGGCATGGAAGGCTTGGTGCCTCGTGAAGCGGATGCAGTATGTATGAAACGTTATGGCGATTGCAAAGATATGAGTAGTTTGCAAGTTGGGCTGCTGAAGGCATTAAATATACCCGCCTATTATACCTGGATCGGAACTAGAAGAATTCCTTATACGTATAGTGAATTACCAATGAAAAATACAGACAACCATATGATTGCTTCTGTTAAAGATAAAGATCAATGGATATTTTTAGATGCAACCGACCCGAATGGAATTTATGGCTTGCCTGCAGATCATATTCAAGGTAAACAAGCAATGATCTATATCAATGATACAGCCTATGAACTTGCCATTGTGCCTATAGTGCCACACAAAACAAATACAATTAAAGATGAGTATGAAATGACCATGTCAAATAATGACGTTCGCATTCATTCAAACTCAAAATATGCGGGTATTATAGCAGGCTCAATTGCAAACAGGCTATTATACATGAGTGAAAAAGACAAAGAAGAATACGCAAAAAATATTATTAAAGGAGTTAGTAATAATGCTATCCTTAATAAGCATACTATATCGCCTATTACCGATAATGCTAATGCAAATATTATGGTTGATTTTAGCATCAAAGATTTTATTAAAGAAGTTGATAATGAAAAATACATCAATTTATTTTTAAGTAAAACTTTCACAAACGAGGCCATCTCAGACACCGCTAGACATGCCCCTGTTAGTTTTAGATGTAATGCAGATGATCATGAAACATTTACCTTAACCATTCCAGAAGATTATAAAGTGACTTATATACCCGAAAACTCGAGTTTTAAAAACGATCATTTTGAATACTTAATCGAATATGCACAAAAACCTGGCAAACTTATTTTAACCCAAAAAACAATTACCAATTTTCCAAACTTGATGTTGATGCCAAATGAATTTCAACAATGGAATCAATTTATTAAAGGACTTAACAACGCTTATAAAGAATCTGTTATACTTGAAAAAATAAAATAATGAAAAACCTACTCCTCACTACCCTATTCTTGTATTCATTTACTAGTCTTATTGCACAACGAATTGAGTTCGCTTGGAATCCGAATCCAACAATTCATTCTGCCTGCAATCCTGAGTACTTGAAAGAAAGTGCCATCATATTAAATGAAAATGTTCAAGTTGAATATAGTTATAACTCTAAAGGCACTCCTGTAATGACAAGGCGTTTACAAAAATTGGTTAAAGTAAATGATGAAAAAGGGATAGAAATGTATAACAAAATAAAAATTGGATATCGAGAAGAAAATCCAATTAAAGAAATTAAGGCACGAACCATATTACCTTCTGGTAAAGTGATTGAATTAAAACCTGATGCATTTAAAGATTTGAAAGATGAGGATGGAAGTTTAAACAAAATATTTGCCATGGAAGGCATTGAAAAAGGAGCCGAAATTGAATATATGTTTGTGATAACTGCGCCAATTAGTTTTTTTGGAAATAATACTTTTCAAGATATTGTACCAACTTGTAACAGTCATTTCGAAATTCTATCTCCAAAAAATTTAATATTTGAAGTAAAGGGATATAATGATGTAAAGCTTGCCGCTGATAGTGTTTTTGGAAATAAAAATAGCTTTTATTCAAGTGCACAAAATTTACCTGGATTAGAAGAAGAAAAAATGGCAACCTACCTTCCACACTTCGCGCGAATTGAGTATTCACTTGCTTATAATACCGAAGGCAAAGGACGAAGTATTCGTATTTTGAATTGGGATGATGCTTCAAAAAATATTTATGCAAATTATCATTCGTTCTCTGAAAAGGAATTAAAAACAGTGGGCAAATTAGTGAGCACAAATAAAGAATACGAAAAATGTATTACTACACAAGAAAAAGTTGAGTGGATTGAAAATTTTATCAAATCAAATTATATCCAACAAGAATATGTAGCTAGTGAAGATGCAGAGAATATTGATTTTATACTCAAAAATAAAATCACAACCGAAACTGGAATCAAGCTTTTATTTTCTGCAATCTTTCAATCTCAAAATATAAATTATGAAATTGGATTTACCACCGATCGATTTATAAAACCATTTGATTATAGTTTTCCAAACTGGGATAATTTAAAAAATTGTGTGATGTATTTCCCCGATTTTAAACAGTTTATGGCACCGAATGAAATCACTTATCGTCTACCTTTTATTCCAGCAAAATGGACTGCCAATCAAAGTTTATTTTCAAAAGTGCTAAAATTAGGTGATGTAGTCACGGCCGATGCAGAGAAAAGAAAAATTCCACCCGTTCAAGCTGATTTAAATTATCATAATCATGAAGTTGAGGTGAGTTTTAATTCAAGTATGGATACCTCAATTATTCAATTAAAAAATATTTTTGGTGGATATAATTCAATTGAAATCCTACCTCTTTTTATTTATTTAGATAAAGAAAAAAGAGATGAGGTAGCAAAAGATATTCTTCGATTAAGTGAGAAAGATGAAAAAATAGAGAATATAAAATATGAGAATAATGAATTTTCATCTATCACAAAAAAGAAACCATTGATTTTAAATGCGACCATACATTCTGTTAGTAATATTGAAAAGGCTGGCAATAAATATCTGTTCCGTGTGGGCGAACTAATTGGACGACAATCTGAAATGTATCAAGAAAAAGAAAGAAAATTTGATTTAGAAATAGCCAATGCACATCAATATCTGCGTTCATTAAAAATTAATATCCCTGCAGGTTACAAGGTGAATAATTTAGATAAATTAAATATGAATGTGGTAACCATGGTGAATAATCAAGAAAATTGCAAGTTCACATCTTCTTATAAACTCAATGGAAATGTTTTAGATATCACTGTATTTGAAATCTACCATACTGAGTTTACACCATTAGCCAATTATGAAGATTATAGAAAGGTGATAAATGCCGCCGCTGATTTTAATAAAATTGTACTTGTATTAGAAAAAATATAAATACGTTTGATTTAAAACCTTATTAAACAACACTATTTAATTTTGGTCTTGTAAAGATTCCTAAGCAAATTTCCGCCTATTCGCTTATCAATAAGCCGTTCAGCTTAAACTAAGTTGCCATATCATTTGATATTATAGATGATAAACATTCATATAAAAAAATCTTTATATAATGCCAGTTTTCCTTAAAACTCAACCATTTAGTAGCTAAAAACAACCATTTACTCATTCATGTATTTTATTTGAGCTGATTTTCATTATTTTGTATTTGACTTTAAACACAAAACAATGAACAAAAATTACACATCCAAAACAAAGCAAAGTTTGGCTGCCATGAACTGCCAAACATGCAAAACGGATCAGCCATCTGATAAAAAGCTGATTCATCAATTTTTCAAACCAAGCTTTACAAAATTTGTAATGATTTTATTTTGCTTGCAGTTTTCGTTATTGGCACAAGCACAACGAATTTCTGAAAAGCAACAATTTGAAGCTATTACAGAAATTGGTTCAGAGCTTGAATTTTTCACTATCAAACCCGAAATTAAAATATCAAAAGAAGATTTCGTATCGAATTATCTTCATGTATTGGAATTGGTACCCAATAGTGAAATGAAATTTGTTAGAACGCATACCAACGATATTGGCGTTACAAGTACCTTTTATCAACAGTATTTAAATGGATACAAAGTGAAGGGTGCCGAAATGGTGATTAATGAACGAAATGGTCGTGTAAAATATATTAACGGTCGCTACTTACAACAAACGCCTGTTTCATCAACAGCCTCAATAACTGCTGAAGCAGCTCTTCAAACTGCCTTGAACCAAGTTGAATCACACGACTACCTTTGGCTTCATTCAGAAGCTGAAGCTGCTTATAGAAAATTTTTAAAAGATTCAAATGCAACCTATAAACCCAAAGGTGAACTTGTTTATGTATCACCAACAATGGATATGCGCGAGCTTAAGAATTTTAAATTAGTTTGGCATTACGAAATTCATGTGAACCCACAAATACAATCAACCGAATTTTTTATTGATGCAATAACTGGAGAGATTGTAAACAAATTACCATTAACCTACGAATGCAGTGGAGGAACAAGTACTACCTTATGGAATGGTGCACAAACAATTTATACGCAATTAAATGCCGGTTCTTATAGAACTTTAGGTGATTGCAATACTGCTCAAATTCATACATATAATGGAAACGGTAACGACAATGGCGTAGGCGCAACTTACTATACCGATGCAGATAATGCTTGGCCAAATACAGCCTTAGGCAAATACATTGCTCAAACGCATTGGGGTTCAAAAGAAACACGTGATTATTATTTCAATATTCATGGCAGAAACGGTTATGATGATGCCGGTGCTGATTATATATCTTATATCAACCCTGGATACACAGGTAACGCATATTGGACAGGAGCAGGAACTTCTTTCGGAGGTTCAAGCACAGGTACCGACCCTTATGTAACACTTGATGTAAGTGGACACGAACATACACATGGAATGATCGATTTTACATCTAATCTTACTTACTCATACGAATCAGGAGCGCTCAACGAATCATTTGCTGATTGTTTAGGTGAAGCTGTCGAAGCTTATGCATTAGGCACCGCACCCGATTGGATTCATAGAATGGAAATAAATAGTGGTAACAGAAGTTTTATTAATCCGAATGCCAAAGGTGATCCAGATACTTATTTAGGAACCAATTGGTATACTGGAACTGGTGATGCAGGTGGCGTGCACACAAATAGTGGTGTTCAAAATTTCTGGTTTTATAACCTTTCAGAAGGAGGTTCAGGTACAAATGATAACGGTAATGCTTATAATGTAACAGGTATTGGCATTAATAAAGCACGTTTAATTGCATTTGATTGTATGGTTGGATTAATTTCGAGTTCACAATATACCAATGCAAGATCTGTATCTATTCAAAAAGCAAAAGACAGATATGGTGATTGTGCCAATGAGGTGGTACAAACCACTAATGCCTGGCGAGCAGTTGGAGTTGGCTCAGCATATATAGCCCCGCTTCCACTCAATATTACAATTTCATCAACGGCTTTCGAAGTTTGTAAAGGCGACCCTGTAACACTTACTGCATCTGGTGCAACAACCTATGCATGGGATCCAGGCATTTCAACTGGCGCATCTGCTACTTTTTCACCTAGCGTAACAACAACTTATACCGTTACCGGAACAAATGCTGAACAATGCACAGGTACTAAAACATATACGGTTCGAGTTAATCAATTACCTACCGTTGAGCCTACTGTTACGGATAAAGAATTATGTCCTGGTCAGTCAACTAGTCTATCTGCTGGAAGTAACCAAACCATTAGTGTATTAGAAACAGATTTAAGTGGAACGAATGGCTCAGAGGGCAATGCTTTCGATATTCAGGCTTTGAATAATATCACGATTACTGATTTTAAAATGAATATAGTTAGTGGAGATTCAGCAGAGGTCTATTACAAGCCAGGCGGTTATGGAGGCGCTAACGTAACATCATATACTACATGGTTTAAATTGGGCGCAACAGTTCCTATTGTTGCTGCCGGTGCAGGAAATTTAACGACAATCCCAACTACATTAAATCTTACAATACCTGCTGGACAAACTTACGGTATTATTATTGTTTGCAATGGAAGTAATCGATATGACAACGGGACTGCTATCGGCACGATATCGGCAAGCAATTCAGATTTGCGAATTCGTGAAGGACATGGTGGAAGTGGCTTTGGCGGGTCTCCAAACTTTACTTTTAGCCCTCGTGTATTCAATGGATCAGTAGTTTATCGTACCAACTATACAAGTTATGCTTGGTCTCCAGCGGCAACTTTATCATCTGCGACCTCTTCCTTTCCAACTGCTACCCCTACCACAACAACTCAATACACTTTAACAGCGACAGATGGAAATGGATGCACAGGTACAGGACTTGCAAAAGTTTATATGTATGGTAATCCTTTAGCGGGTTCTATCACAGCATCTCCAAGCACAATTTGTGCAGGTGGCACGTCACAACTAAGTAATTTCCCTTTCTTATCAAGTAGTTCACAAAATTTATTCACCACATTGGCTGGAGGAAACAGTAATGAAGCCATCATGTTTGATGTTCATGCCTTAAATAATATTACAATTACCAATGTGAGAGCAAATATTACATCTGGCGATTCGGCACAAGTTTGGTACAAAACCTCACCTTATGGCAATGCAAACGTAACTAGCAGTGTTGGCTGGATAAAATTAGGAAATACAGTTGCCATTACACCAGCAGGTTTAGGTGCATTAACACTGATTCCTACTTCTTCCAATCTTGTTATTCCAGTTGGTTCAACGTATGGTTTTGCAGTCATAACAAATGGAAGTACAAGTTATACAAATGGAACCGCCGTTGGAACAGTCGCTTATAGTAGTCCAGACTTAGAAATTACAGAAGGTCATGGAGGAAGCGGATTCAATGGTGCATTTAGTTTCACCAATGTACCACGTGTATTTAATGGTCAAATAGATTATTCTGTTACTAACGGACCTATGACTTACTCTTGGAGTCCGAGTAGCACTTTAAGTAGTTCAACTATTTCAAATCCAGTGGCAGATCCACGAACAACCACAAACTATACCATGACATTAACTGATGCTCATGGTTGTAAGGATACTGCTTATCGATCAGTGAATGTGAATCCAATTTCAAATCTTTTAACATCGGTGTCTCCTGTCACAATTTGTCCAGGCGACTCTGCACAATTAAATATTGTCAATTATATTGGCGAAAGAGATTCTTTGTTTACTACATTAACCACCGATAATAGCAATGCAGGAAATGCATTTAATATCATTACTACAAAACCAACTTTTCTTAAATCGTTAAAAGTTCATTTAGTTTCAGGTACGCAAGTTGAAGCATGGTATAAAGTGGGCGGATATGGTAATGCGAATTTTACAGGTACTGCAGGTTGGACAAAAATTGGATCCACTGTAACAGTTGTCGCTGCTGGAGCCGGCGCACTTACTAATGTGCCTTTAACAACAACTTTAGCAATACCAGCAGGTGCTACATATGGCTTAATGATTGTTTCAAATGGAAGTGTAA
>DAOOQH010000019.1:0-22519 GCA_035388625.1 Chitinophagaceae bacterium
GATTGCCAAATTTTTCAATATCCTAGAACACAAAGAACTAAAGGATCAACTCATCAGTTTGTGTGGAATGCAATGGAAAAGTGGTCAAATTCTGCATACAAACCAAGTTCAGACATTTTGAAAATTTTTAAAGTGAGGGGTAAAAACTTTTATGAGCTTACGGAATATTTTCACCCAAGCACAGGAGGATCAACATTGTTAAGTGTTCAGACGGTTAAGTCATGGCTAAAAGAATGGTGTTTTGACATCAAATCCTATAGAGAAGATAGGGAAAACAGAAATGAAGTAAGCTATAGACCACAGAGAATAAAAGGATTTAATGAAATTATTGATTTTGGACAAATAATAGATGGATTAAATAATTACTGGTCTGTGATTAGTCCATCCGGAACAGATAAATTTAGTCTTTTAGACACTTATTTGCTCCGAAAATTATATAGTGGATTATTTACAGCCATTGGTTCTCCAGGAATAAGAAGAGATCTTATTCAAAATGCATTTACTGAATATGGAATGCATGATACTACTCTTTTTGATTTTTTAGATTTTACAAGCCCATATGGTAATGACCATTTCATTTTTCAGCAAGCAAGTATAAAAGAGGCTACACCGTTACCTATAATGGCAAGAGCTACGTTACTGTTGAGGATTTCGGTTGGCTTAGTTTCTCAACTGTATAATTCTGGGGGAGTAAATAAAAGCGATTTAAATTTTGTTTGGAATAATTATGGGCTTGATTGCGGATTTTGGAGTGCAGGAAACGCCCCTTTAGATTTCAATAACTTGTGGTCTGATATTGAGTTTTCATTAAGTGATTTAAGTACACACATTAATAACCCCGGCACAAATAAAAGTGTATTCTCTATAACACAAAGTAAGCCTGAGGAAATAATTCATTTAGGTCAGATCAATAGAGCTTGCTTATGGGGTTTAGATTTTTAGAAAATATTTAAAAAACAAACCCAATTGTTTACACCATGTTTACACCAGAAATAAAGAAGCCTTCCAGAATTTCTCTGAAAGGCTTGTCTCTATTGGGTGGGAGCACACGGGTTCGAACCGCGGACCCTCTGCTTGTAAGGCAGATGCTCTGAACCAGCTGAGCTATGCTCCCTTGTTTTGATTGGGAGTGCAAATATAGGAGAACTATTACTCTTTCCAAATTTTCTTCCTTTTTAATTTTAAAAAAAACTGCAAGCCCATAAGCCGGATTCTGTATCTCCCGTGTTTGCGTGATAGCCATCATTTATCTACGATTAATATCACTACTAATCTTAATCTGCCTACCCGTGAATATTGGGCGAGTAACCCTCAATCATTCACCTATTTGGCATTTCAGTACGTAAGGTTTACCCATTAAATATATTGCTATATCTAATCGTGAGCTCTTACCTCACGTTTTCACCCTTATGCCGACTTTTAACGTCGGCACGGTTATTTTCTGTGGCACTATCTACATGCTTTAAAACATGTCCACCTGTTAGGTGGTACGTTACTCTGTACTGTCCGGACTTTCCTCTTTCATGCAAAATGCATAACAGCGATGGCTGAACTTGCAGTCATGTGCAAAACTAAACAAATGAATCTATCAATTTAAGAAAATATTCAGCGCCAATTTGATTAGCATAGTTTAAAAAAAAACTGCACTCAAGTGAATGCAGTTTCAATATCGTTAGATAACTATTCTAATTTTTTTTTGCATTTTTTGCCTCAATACTCAATGTGGCATGAGGTACAGCACGTAAACGAGCTTTGTCGATTAATTTACCTGTTTCGCGACAAATGCCGTAAGTTTTGTTTTCAATCCGCACCAAAGCTTGCTCTAAATGACCAATAAAGGTAATTTGGCGACTCGCTAACTGATTAAATTGCTCTCTTTCCATAGAGGCACCACCGTCTTCAATATTTTGGTATTTATTTTCAGTATCTTCAGTTCCACCTTCATCCTTACGCATTATAACACCTTGAAGGTATTGCAATTCAGCCTTAGCGGTTTCAAGTTTCTTAATAATAATATCTTTAAATTCTCCTAAATCATCATCGCTGTATCGATAGCTAGGTCCGTCGTTGGTTGTGCTCATATCTAATATTGATCTTGTAAATTCTGGTTCGTATTTTTTAATATCACCCTCGTCATTGGTTTTTCTTTTCAATTCGGAGGTTTTGCGATGTGCAATTACTTTACCGCTATCGTTTTTAAGGGTATTGGCGGCGAAAGTATTTGTTTTATATACATCTGATTTTTTCGGTAACATATTGGTACTCGAAATCAATGTTTTGGTTGGTGTCTTTTTAGCAGATTTTGCCGCAGACTTAGCTATACTAGGTTTTTCTATCACTTCTTTTTTTGTTTCTTTCTTCTCAGTCTTAATTTTATCTACTTTTTCTTTAACAACCTTAGCTGTAGTTTTCTTTTCCGCTTTTTTAGGTTCAGATTTTGCAAGCGCTTTTTTATCAACTGGCTTTGCAGCAGGGACCTTTGCAACCGGTTTAACTATTTTAGCTTTTTTTACTTCAGGTTTAGCAGTTGCTTTTGCCTTTGCTTTTTTGTCAACCGGTTTAGATACTGCTTTTTTTGCAGTTGGTTTTTCTACTGGCTTCTTTGCTTTAGGTTTTTCAGCAACAACTTTCTTTTCAGCTATGGCTTTTTTAGGAGCTGGTTTAGCTACAGGTTTTTTAACGGACGCTTTTGCAACTGGTTTAGCTTCTTTCTTTGAGCTTGGTTTAGTCGCCACTTTTTTTGGTTCAGGTTTTTTTGTTGCCATGGCCTTTTTATTTTTTTGTAATCTTAACTTTAATATTATGATCGTTTACTTCAATTTCAATACCACTCTGCATTTCAGAGGAAAAAATAATTTTTTCTGCTAAAATTTCGGTGCAAATATAGGAATTAAAGTTAGTAAGCGCATTTTTTAACAAATCAGATACCTCCACTTCCACCTCTATACGGTCGGTTAGTTCAAAATCACTGTCTTTTCTTATCTTTTGAATTTTATTGACAAACTCTCTTGCTAAACCTTCCTCCTCTAGAATAGGCGTAATGGCGATATCTAAAGCCACAGTTAAAGCGCCCTTGTTTGCAACTAATAATCCTGGAATATCATCAGATGTTATTTCTACATCAACAATTGATATTGTAATTTCTTGATCTTGAATGGTTCGAATAATTTGACCATCTTGCTCTAATAGTGCAATTTCTTTTGAAGTAAATGTGGCAATATCAGCGGCAACTGGTTTCATCAATGAGCCCATTTTAGCGCCAAGCGTTTTAAAATTTGCTTTAATTTTTTTCTTGATGATATCATTATCTCCATCAATAAACTCAATTTCCTTAATATTGACTTCGCTTTGGATGATTTCTTTTACAGCCTCAATTTTTGATTTCAATGTAAGATCAACCAATGGAATAATTGCTTTTTGTAGTGGCTGACGAACTTTTATGGATGCCTTTTTGCGTAACGATAGTAGTAATGAACAAGCATCTTGTGCTAATTTCATTCTCTCCTCTAAATCCGGATCTATATCATCGGCAATTACATATGGAAAATTAGATAAATGAACAGATTCAAGTTGCTCACGCTTTGTAACTCGGTTCAAATTTGAGTACAACCAATCACTAAAGAAGGGTGATATTGGCGCAATTAATTTGCAAAGTATTTCAAGACATTCATATAAGGTTTGATAAGCCGCTATTTTATCTTCTTCATATTCGCCTTTCCAAAATCTTCTTCTACACAAGCGTACATACCAGTTACTTAAATGTTCATCTACAAATTCATCAATGAGTCGTCCTGCTTTTGTGGGTTCATAATCATCCATATTTTCTTCTACATTTTTTATCAATGTATTCAATGATGAAATAATCCATCGATCGATTTCTGGTCGATCTTTAATAGGAATGAAGGTTTCGGCAAATGTAAAATTGTCAACATTTGCATAAAGTGCAAAAAAACTATAGGTATTATATAATGTATTAAAAACTTTTCTTTGGGTTTCTTTAATGCCATCCAAATCAAATTTTAAGCTATCCCAAGGAGATGCATTTGTTACAAGATACCAACGTGTTGCATCAGCGCCAAATGTATTAATGGTTTCAAATGGATCAACCACATTGCCCAATCGCTTACTCATTTTGTTTCCGTTTTTATCTAAAACAAAACCATTGGCCACCACAGTTTTGTAAGCAACTGAATCAAACAATAAAACGGCTAATGCATGCAGGGTATAAAACCAACCTCGAGTTTGATCAACACCTTCGGCAATATAGTCGGCTGGAAATGCAGGCGGAGTTTCCATAGAATGATGTGATTTTTCAAAAGGGAAATGCCATTGCGCATATGGCATAGCACCGCTATCAAACCAAACATCAATTAAATCGGGTTCTCGAAACATTTTTTTTCCGCTTGGCGATTTTAATATCACCTTGTCGATATAGGGTTTATGAACATCAAGCAAATCCTTTTCAGGACTTTCATCATGTAACATACTTTTAATTTCATCTATACTTCCACAACATACTTCTTCTAATCCATCCTCGGTACGCCACACTGGTAGAGGTGTTCCCCAAAATCGACTTCTACTTAGATTCCAATCTACCATATTTTCAAGCCAATTCCCAAAACGTCCTTCACCCGTTGCTTTTGGTTTCCAATTAATGGTTTTGTTTAATTCAACCATTCGATCTTTAACCGCAGTCGTTCGAATAAACCAAGCATCTAATGGATAATAAATGATAGGTTTATCTGTACGCCAGCAATGCGGATAACTATGTTCGTATTTTTCGACTTTAAAAGCCAATCCTTTTTTCTTTAAATCAATTGATATATCAACATTTACATCCACATAATCTTTCTGGTCCTTGTAATTTTTTACAAAACGACCGCTATATTCACCCGTTCCTTCAATAAATTTCCCTTCTTTATCTACTAGTGTAATAATTCCTAGATTATTTTTTTGACCTACTTTATAATCATCGGCGCCAAAAGCTGGGGCCGTGTGAACAATACCTGTACCATCTTCAGTGGTTACAAAATCGCCAACCACAATTCTAAATGGATCACCACCTGAAAGCTCAGCTTTATTTGAGTCGAAAGGAAGTAATTGTTCATATCGAAGTCCTTCTAATTCACTGCCTTTATATAAACCAAGTACTTTATACGGAATAAGTTTTGAGTCATATGAGTAGGTGTCAAAATCAGCATCTTCGGCATCACTTTTAAAATATTTTGAAATTAATGCCTCTGCCAATATTACAAATTGTAATTCATGTGAATATGGGTTGAACGTTTTAACGAGTGCATAATTAATATTAGGACCAACAGTCAAACCAAGATTTGAAGGAAGTGTCCAAGGCGTTGTGGTCCATGCCATCAAATAAATTGGATAAGATCCTTGTTCTGACGGTAATTGAACGACAGAATTCTCAATCATTTTAAAAAGAACGGTGGCACTGGTATCCTTCACATCTTTATAGCAGCCGGGTTGATTTAATTCGTGGGAACTTAAACCAGTACCTGCTGCAGGTGAATAAGGTTGAATAGAAACACTCTTATACAAATATCCTTTTGTATGAAGGGTTTTCAAACACCACCAAAGCGATTCAATATAATCATTTTCATAGGTTACATAAGGATTAGTAAGATCAACCCAATAACCCATTTTATGTGTAATTTCATCCCATTTATCCTTGAAACGACCAACCGCTTCGCGACATTTTAAATTATAATCCTCAACTGTAATTTTAGTGCCGATATCTTCTTTTGTAATACCTAATTCTTTTTCAACGCCCAATTCAATTGGTAAACCATGAGTATCCCAACCCGCTTTACGATTCACTAAAAAACCTTTCATGGTTTTATATCTACAAACCATATCTTTTAAAGTACGCGAAATCACATGGTGAATACCGGGCATACCGTTGGCACTTGGAGGTCCTTCATAAAATATAAATGGAGGTTGACCTTCTCTATTGGTTACACTTTTTTCAAATGTTTTTTGATCTTTCCACCTCGCTAATATCTCCGATTCAATCGAAGGCATATTTAATTGCTTTGGAAGTTGATAATTCGTTTCTGACATAATAATTTCTTCTAAAAAGGTTGCAAATGTATATCAAATGTGCCACCGAGCGAACTCGAAATGCGATAATTTAGAATGGATGGTACTAATTTCTGTCGAACCCAAAGTGATGAATAAGTTTGTTTGGCTTCATAATGCTCAGATACATAAGAAATTATATTGCGAGATTCCGATAACGATTTGTTTATATTTTTGAAAGACCTTAATGACTTTTCAACATGAACTTATACTGACTTGATATTTATTTTAGTCTGTACAAATTGGACTAAAACACCATTCAATCGGCAAGATACTCCCAAAAGCTTTCGCATGCCCATGCAGCTAGTATTGATTGATATTTGCGGAAATGTTTTGTCGATAAATAGATGAATATTTGACAAGAGGGATTGTTTATCTTTTTCTTAGAAAAGATGAAGAGATAAATAAAAGCTGAGAGGCTGCCGGATAGAATGTAAAGCCCTGAATGGAGTGCAGTGAAACGGAGCGAAATGAAGGCTTGGAATGATAGCCGGATCACTGATGAGTATTGGTTCTTTTGCTGATAGCCCCAAAGTATTATTTCTTACCTTGATAAGTATAAGAAATGGACTAATAGCCAACTCACCTTGATAGTAGTTGTGATTTATTTTTTAGATGCCATTTTTATCTAAAGCGAAAAAGTTTAGTAAAAAACAAGATCTTGCTAAATCCAAGTCTTTATTCTGTTCGTAAGTCTAAGTCTAAAATCTTACAAAATGAACAGAAAAACATCCATCCAATTAATGCTCGCAAGTATCCTTTTTTTAAGCATCATTTCATCATGCAAAAAAGACTCAATGACGAGTACATCAGTTACACCCATTCAAAAAGACAGAACGGCAACTTCAAATATTGAATTTTACGGGCTGACGAATTCCAATTCTCTTATAAAGTATAAAGCCAATAATGTTTCAACGCCAATGGGCACGATGAATATTGTAGGTTTAATGCCCGGAGAATCTATTATTGCTATAGATTTTAGGCCAGCCACTGGACAATTATATGGCTTAGGAAATAATAGCAGGATTTATATTATCAATACCAATTCAGGAAAAGCGACACCCGTAGGCACAACCTCATTTTCACCCGCTATAAATGGCAGTATGGTTGGTTTTGATTTTAACCCAACGGTTGATAGAATTCGATTAGTAACTTCATCTGGGCAAAATTTGCGATTACATCCTGAAACTGGCGCGCTGGTGCAAGTAGATGGTCCTATTAATCCTGGTACGCCACAAGTAAATGCAGTTGCGTATACGAACAGTGTAGCAGGTGCTTCAACAACTACTTTATATGATATTGCGGATGGGAAATTGTATAGACAAATTCCACCAAACAATGGAACACTCATTGAAGTAGGCGAATTGGGCATTTCGGCCACTTCGGAAAGCGGTTTTGATATTGCTCCAGATAATAGTATTGCATTAGCTGGTTTAAACAATTCAACACAAACAAATATTTGTCAAATAGATTTAAATACAGGTGTGGCAACAAGTATTGGCATCGCATCAAGCACATTAATTGGTTTGGCAATTCCAACAGCTGCCGTTGCGTATACAGTAGACTTATCGAATAATTTACAAATATTCAATTTTCAAAATGTTGGTGTTCCAATCAATAAACCGATTACAGGTTTACAAGTAGGTGAAACTATTTTAGGCATTGATATGCGTCCTGCAACAGGTCAATTGTTTGCACTTGGAAGTAGTAGTAGAATATATATCATCAATATGTCGAATGGTGCAGCAGCAGCGGTGAATGCGATGCCGTTTCCAAAACCTTTACAGGGTACATCTTTTGGATTTGATTTTAACCCAACGGTTGATCGAATTCGAGTAGTGAGTAACAGTGGACAAAACCTACGTATAAATCCGAATGATGGTTCAGTAACTGCAGCTGATCTGCCTTTAAATCCGGGCACACCATCCATAACAGGAGCGGCATATACCAATAATTTTCCAGGTGCAACCTCTACTGTTTTGTTTGATATTGATCACGTTTTGAATAAACTTTATAAACAAATTCCACCGAATAATGGCACCTTAGTTGAGGTTGGAAATACAATAGAAGATCCTACAGCAAGCACAGGCTTTGATATTGGGGGATCTAGTAACCAAGCCTACGCAATTTTTACTTCAAGTTTCGGAACAAAAATTTATTTGATTAATACAAGCACTGGACAAGCAACTAAGTTCGCTAATTTTCCAAATCCAGTTGTTGCCTTTGCAGTTGGTTTGGGCTTTTAAAATCTAAAAACGATTACATTATAAATGCACCCTCTTTGTACTCTAACAAAGGGGGTGTTTTTTATGTATCAACTTTCCGTCAGATTTAGATTGCAGTTGACGAGATGATAGTGCACCATATTCTTTAAGTATTTACCTGAAAAAATCCTATTTATAAAAAAATCGTACTTTAGGCGTTCCAAATAAGATTAGTATATCAGCATGAGCTTAAAAAATAATTATGTGGCCATCATGGCAGGCGGAATTGGAAGTAGATTTTGGCCCGAAAGCAGAAACGACCATCCCAAACAATTTCTTGATATCTTAGGTACAGGAAAATCATTGATCCAATGGACTTACGAGCGATTTAAAAATATTTGTCCGAAAGAAAATATCTTTATTATCACCAATGAAATCTATATCCCTACTTTAAAAGAGCAACTTCCCGAATTACTTGATAACAATATATTGAGTGAACCCTCTCGAAAAAATACAGCGCCTTGTACTGCATATATTGCTCATAAATTGATGGCGCTAAATCCGGAAGCAAATATTATAATGAGTCCGGCTGATCATTTAATTTTTGACGAACGAAAATTTGAACGCGATATTATTGATTCGTTAGATTATGTTAGCAAAAATAATGTGCTTGTAACTTTAGGTATAAAACCCACTCGACCTGATACCGGATATGGTTATATACAATATGATACTACAAAAAAAAGTGAAAGCTTTTATAAAGTAAAAACCTTTACCGAAAAGCCTTCACATGAATTAGCTGAGACCTTTGTGCGTAGTGGCGACTTTCTTTGGAATGCAGGTATTTTTGTTTGGAATGTAAAAACAATCATACAAGAATTAAGTATTTATTTACCTGAAATGAATGAAGTTTTTTCGCAAGTAAAAACTTATAATACCGAACAAGAACATCAAGATATTGAAAAGGTTTATCCTCAATGCACCAATATTTCAATTGACTATGGTATCATGGAGAAAGCAAAAAATGTTCATGTCATTCCATCTTATTTTGGTTGGTGTGATTTAGGTACATGGAATAGTGCGTATGATAATTCAGAGAAAGATTATTTAGGCAATGCGGTATATGGTAAAAATGTGATGATCATTGATGCTTCGCAATGTATGGTTAAAGCACCCGATCATAAACTTGTGGTGCTTCAAGGTCTTGAGAGTTTTATTATTGTTGATACCGATGATGTGCTTCTTATCTGCGAACGAAATCGCGAGCAACAAATTAAGGATTATGTTGCCGAAGTGAGACGAAATAAAGGAGATAAATTTTTATAGCGTTATAGCCTTAAAAAATAATTTCAAGCTAACGCGATTACAATCTTGTTTACAAAAACCATATCTAACCAAAGGAAAATATCAATTTATGTATTCGAAACTTCCTAATGTAGGCACCACCATATTTACTGTGATGAGTAATGTTGCCAAAGAATATAATGCCATTAATTTATCACAAGGCTTTCCTGATTATCCGATTTCTCCAATTTTAATTGAATATGTTACTAAAGCAATGCAGGATGGATATAACCAATATGCGCCTATGTTAGGCATACCCGAGCTTAGAAGTGCATTAGCAGAAAAGGTAAAGAAATTATATTCAACTGATATCAATCCTGAAACAGAAATTACGATTACGCCGGGTGGCACTTATGCGATTTATACCGCATTAACCACCATACTTCAAGAGGGTGATGAGGTAATTGTTTTAGAACCTGCATACGATAGTTATATTCCGAATATTGAAACTAATGGAGCAAAAGCAATTTGCATTCCACTAAAATATCCAGATTATTCGGTTGATTGGGAATTAGTAAGAAGCGCTATCAATTCAAAAACAAAAGCAATTATTATCAATTCGCCACATAATCCTACAGGTTATGTTTGGACTAAGGAGGATATGATGATGCTTGATGAACTAACAAAAAATACCTCTATTTATATTATTAGCGATGAGGTGTATGAGCATATCACGCTAGATGGACGATCGCATGAATCTGTTTTAAAATACCCCTCGTTATTTGCACGAAGCTTCGTTATTTTTTCATTCGGTAAAGTATTTCATACCACTGGTTGGAAATTGGGCTATTGCATTGCACCTTCAGAAATGATGAAGGAGTTTAGAAAAATTCATCAGTTTCTTTGCTTTACATGTAATACACCTATGCAGGTTGCCATTGCACAATTTATCCAACATGAAGATGAATATCTTGGCTTACCAAAATTTTTTGAAAAAAAGCGAGACCTCTTTTTAGAATTGATACAAGATTTACCTTTTACAATTCATCAAAAAGCGCAAGGATCTTATTTTCAATTGGCGAGTTATGAAAGAATAAATGATATGCCTGATAAAGAATTTGCTATTTGGTTAGCAAAAGAATTTGGTGTTGCAACCATTCCGGTAAGTGCATTTAATCATGATGGGAAAGATGATAAACTGATTCGATTTTGTTTTGCTAAAAAAGATGAGACACTTGAACAGGCTTGTGATAAGTTGAGAAAGTTGAAATAAATGTCTATATTTATTTAAATATTTTAATCATGAAACAAATTATCATTGTCATCATTTTTATTTTGATTCAACAATACTCTTGTTCAGCACAAACTAAATCTCAATCAAATGTGGTTGAACGAAGTCGCAATTTCATACCAGCCTTAAAACCGTCAATAATTGATTGCAGGAAAAATAGTGCGCCTGAAATTTGTATAGGAGGACCTCGTGCATGTAAGTCTTATATATATGATGATATGAAATATATTGAAGAGTTGATTCATATCGGCCAAGGAAGTAATTGTTCTAAATACAATACTGAATATGGCACAATGAATAATTATTATGATCTTTTAAAATTTAATCAACCAGACGAATCAGCTTTTACACTTTGTCAAAATTTTGCTTTGCATCAATTACGCTTAAATTATCGTAAGTAATCAAATCACTTATTCAATCACTTTTCTTCTCATCGTTTTCACTTCACTTCTACGTTTTTTCCCTTCAATACGTTTTTCAACAACACGTCGTGGAGTTTTAGTTGCAATACGCGCTTTTCTTTTTTCTAGACAATGTTCAATTAAGTGATGAAGCTTTGCAATGGCAATTTCTTTATTACTCAATTGGGTTCTTGTTTCATTACATTTAATAATTAAAACACCTTCTTTGCTTAATCTCTTTTCTAATTTTTCGAGTAGAATTCGTTTTTGTTCTTCATTTAAAATTGATGATGCATACACTGTAAATCGAACCTCAACTTGGGTTTCAACTTTATTTACATTCTGACCTCCTTTACCGCCACTGCGGGATGTGCGTATTTCTATTTCAGGTGATACATCGATCTTCATTCTTTTTTTCTATTTTGCAGGCAACAAATATATATCATTCATGCGAGCAGTTATACAACGTGTTAGTGAAGCCAAAGTAACTATTGATGGTTCAATAAAAGATAGTATTGGTAAAGGCTTACTTATTTTATTAGGCATTGAACATGATGACACAGAAACTGATATAGAATGGCTGAGCGCTAAAATTGTGAATATGCGTATCTTTTCTGATGAAAATGGACTTATGAATCTTTCAATCAAAGAGGTGGAGGGTGAAATACTTTTAATCAGTCAATTTACTTTGCATGCCTCTACCAAAAAAGGTAATCGCCCTTCTTTTATTCAAGCAGCCAAACCCGATATTGCTATTCCTTTGTATGAAAAAATGATTCTTCAATTAGAAAAAGATATAGAGAAAAAAATAGGTACAGGTATATTTGGTGCCGACATGAAAGTGGCATTGATAAATGATGGGCCTGTAACAATAATTATTGATTCAAAACAAAAACAATAAAATGGAATTAAACCAATTACAAACTAAAGTAGATCTATGGATAACCACAACAGGTGTACGTTATTTTAGTGAGCTTACCAATTTGGGGATTTTAATGGAAGAAGTTGGTGAACTTTCGCGTATCATGGTACGAAAATATGGTGATCAGAGTTTTAAAGAATCAGATAAGGATAAAGACATTGCTGATGAGATGGCAGATATATTATGGGTACTTACCGCGCTGGCGAACCAATGTGGTGTTAATTTAGATGAGGCTATGCAGAAAAACTTTGACAAAAAAACAAATAGAGATGCTGATAGACATCAGCAAAATGAGAAACTCAAATAATGATAAAAAATTCTGATGATTATCCGTAAAGGCACACCAAAAAGGAATATTGAAAGAAATTAGAATAGGATGGCTTCGCAGAGCTTAACAATAATGGTGCTCATAATAAAGTATTTCGTCTTTGCGAGGAGGTACGACGAAGCAATCTCAAAATTGTTACAAATACAGACTGCTTCGTACCTCGCAGTGACGGTACTAATATAAAAGTGCTAACATTTAGACGAAGGCTGCTAACTCATTTTTGATTTGTGCAGTAAGACTATAATCATTAATATTCTAATTCCATGAAACATATCCACACAAACATGAATTATAATTGCAGAAATATTTTATGATTGTGATAATAATAAATCGCTCGAAAAAAATCTTCTCTTCCTTACGATTATTTTATAATAAGACATGACAGGATGTGATAAAAAATTAGGAGAAATTCTAAAAGAAAAATTCACATAAAGCGAAGAATTACTCTTCCTCCTTGGGGATATTTAAATTTTTAAATACTTCTTCCATTTTGAACACATACTCGAGGGTATCGTCCATATAGTATTGAATGACCGGAATTTTTCTCACTTGATTTTTAATTCGTGCAGCCAATTGTTTACGTAAATCCCAATCACGATCTTTGATATGTTGCAACATTTTAGCAGGCTCTTCAACTTGAAAAAAGCTCAGATAAATGCGTGCTTCCATCAAATCGGGCGTCACCTTTACTTTTGAAATTGAAATCATGCTATTGTGAATAATATTCAAACCTTCACGTTGAAAAATATCACTCATTTCTTTTTGAATCACATTCCCAATTTGTTTTTGTCGCTTACTTTCTTCCATCATCTTTGAATTAAAGCCGTAAATTTACGTTTTTATATCTGAATGAAAGCAATTCAAAGCATTTTACCCTATCTCAAAGGCAAATGGATGTATGTCATCGCCTATATGTCGTCAAATTTATTGTCAGTCATTTTTTCAACCCTAACGGTTGGTATGATTAGTCCTTTTTTGAATATGCTATTTAGCACCGAAAGCACTATAACAAACAATCCGGGTTTTCATTTGACCAAAGAAGGTATAGGTGATTATTTTAAATTTTTAATTTCAGATTTTATTCATTCACATGGCGATAATAAAATATATGGATTAATATTTATTTGCATCATTGTGGTTGTGGCAACTTTTCTGAAAAATTTATTCCTTTATATTGCTAAGTATATTTTAAATCCATTACGAAACGGTATCATTTTAAAAATTCGCCGAGATCTTTTTAAAAAAATTATTCAGCTCCCAGTTGGTTTTTTTACCAATGAACGAAAAGGTGATATTATGTCACGCATGACGAATGATGTAACTGCCGTTGAGCAATCGATTACCAGTTTGATGGAATTACTATTTAGCACACCTATTACTGTGCTTTTTTATTTTGTGGTTTTATTTATGATTAGCGCGAAGCTCTTTTTATTTTTATTGGTACTCCTTCCAATTGCAGGATTTTTAATTGGTCGAATTACCAAAAGTTTAAAAAAGAATACCAAAACAACGCAAGAGAAATTGGGTAATATGCTTTCAATTATTGAAGAAACGCTCGGTGGATTAAGAATTGTAAAAGCGTTTAGAGCCGAAAAGAATAGAAATGAGGCATTCGAAAAAGAGAATCTACATTTATTTAATTTAAACAATACTATTGCTGCTCGACGAGAATTAGCCTCACCAATGTCTGAGTTCTTAGGTATTTCAATATTGAGTGTCATTATTTGGTTTGGTGGTAATATGGCATTAAGCAAGCCTTCACAACTAGAGCCCGGTACGTTTATAGTTTTTATTTCAATGTTTTATTTTTTAATCAATCCATTGAAAGCGCTTTCTCAAATATTTTATAATCTGCATCAAGGCAAGGCGAGTTTAGATCGGATGAATATGATATTGGAAGCGGAAAATACGATTGTAGATAAAGCAGATGCGCAATCTATTTCTTCCTTTAATTCAAACATCGAATTTAAAAATGTATCCTTTTCGTATGAAGGCAAACAAGTATTAAAAAATATCAATTTAAATATTTCAAAAGGTCAAACCATTGCTATTGTAGGAGCGTCTGGCGCTGGCAAAAGCACCCTAGTTGATTTGATACCGCGTTTTCATGATGTTGATGATGGTGAGATTTTAATTGATGGCATTAATATTAAAAATTATAAAATTGATGGATTGCGTAAACTAATGGGAATTGTGTCGCAAGAACCTATTTTATTTAATGATACGATTGCTAATAATATTAGTTTAGGTGCTGAAGAGGCTCAAATAAAGGATATCGAATATGCAGGTAAAATTGCCAATGCCCATGAATTTATTATTCAAAAAGAAGATGGTTATATGGCGATAGCTGGCGATAGAGGAACTAAATTAAGTGGGGGAGAAAAACAACGGGTTACCATTGCCAGAGCCATATTTAAAAATCCTCCTATCTTAATTTTAGATGAGGCGACTTCATCTCTCGACACAGTAAGTGAGCGTATGGTGCAAGATGCCATTAATCATTTAATGCAAAATAGGACTTCAATTATCATAGCGCATCGATTATCAACTGTTCAAAATGCAGATGAAATTATTGTACTTGAGCAAGGTGAAATTAAAGAGAGAGGCACCCATGCATCACTCATACTTAAAAAGGGATTATACAATAATTTGGTTGAAATGCAACAAGTGCTGAGTTAGAATAGTGTTAGAATAACTGAAACTGCCCTAAAATACTAAAACTCATAATTTTATCTTTTTTAAACGAATCGAACTATATTTGGTTTTTAAAAAAATATCATGAAAAAAGTTTTCCTATCGTTGATTTGCTTAATTGCTATTATTGGTTTTAGTTCGTGCAATAAAGACTACACTTGTTCTTGCACTTTTACAGATAGTAGCAAAAATTTTGATGTCAAATTAGAAAAAATGCGAAAGAACGATGCGAAAACAGTATGCGATGATTATAGTGTTTACGTTGGAAATTGCGTGATTAAATAGGTAGGACTTCAATTTATACAAAAGAGGGAACTCACTTTATTCAAAAGATTGTGTTGATTCATTAATATCCATATTTATCTTTCCAGCGAATTTTTAAAAACTTTCTTATCTCTTCTTCTTTTGGGTTTTTCCCAGGATCGTATATTGTTTGATTTACAATTCCTTCAGGTAGAAATTCTTGTCCGGCAAAGTTCATTTCACTATGGTGATCGTATTGATAATTTTTGCCATAGTCTAAATTTTTCATCAATTTAGTTACACCATTTCGAATGGTCAGTGGTACAGGCAAATCGCCAGTGGCTTTTACTAATGCTAGCGCTTTTTCAATGGCCATATAACTCGCATTACTTTTAATTGAAGTTGCTAAATAAATGGCGCATTGCGATAATATAATTCGTGATTCAGGATAACCAATTTTACTTACTGCATCAAATGTTGAATTGGCCAGCAGTAAAGCATTCGGATTTGAATTGCCAATATCTTCACTTGCAAATATCAACATACGTCGTGCTATAAATTTAACATCTTCACCACCTTCAATCATTCGTGCCAAATAGTAAACTGCTGCATTCGGATCACTGCCTCTCATACTTTTTATAAACGCCGAAATAATATCATAATGCTGTTCGCCTGTTTTATCGTAGAGGGCAATGCGTTTTTGTGCACATGTAAAAACAACTTCATCTGTAATAATAATCTTATCTGCTTCAGCAAAAGAGGTGATGACCAACTCTAATAAGTTCAATAATTTTCTTGCATCTCCACCTGAAATATTTATCAGGGCTTCATAATCTTTTACTTCAACTGAATATTTTCGCAATTCCTCATCTTGAATCAAGGCCATATTCACCATTTGAATAAGATCATCTTTTTCTAGTGATTTTAAAACATATACTTGACAACGACTGAGTAAGGCACTATTTACTTCAAAAGAAGGATTTTCAGTAGTGGCGCCAATTAAAGTAATTATACCTTTTTCAACCGCGCCTAATAAGGCATCTTGTTGACCTTTATTAAAACGATGAATTTCATCTATAAATAATATCACATCCTTTTGCTGACCTGCCTTTTCAATTACTTCGCGCACATCCTTTACACCAGAACTAATTGCACTTAAAGTATAAAAAGGTCTGCCCAAACTATGGGCAATAATATTGGCAATGGTGGTTTTGCCAACTCCAGGTGGTCCCCAAAATATCATTGAAGGGATCTTCCTTTTTTCAATCGCTTGACGTAAAATACTACCTTGTCCTGTTAAGTGTTCTTGACCAATTAGATGATCAAGATGAGTTGGTCTGAGTCGTTCGGCGAGTGGGGGATTCACAAAAGTAAAAATTGAATGAAGTAATAAAAAAGCTAAGCAAATCTAATTCAAAATGACTTTAAATTTGGAATTGAAAAACATGAATGAACCCAAATTTATCTGCTGAAAATTTAAGTTGACCGAATTAAAACTACTTATATTCTCACATCTCATAATTAATAGTACATTTAGAAAATTTTTTTTACACATGAAGTCCGGAAATATTATTTTATTATTAATTTTTATACTCTCTATAATTGGCTGCACAAAAGGACCTGGCACGGGTGGCAGGGCTTCAATTAAAGGAAGAATTTTTGCCAAGAATTATGATAAAGATTACTTTTTAATTGATTCAGGTTATTTTGGAGGGGTTAAAGTATATATTAATTATGGCGATCAAGTTGGGGTAGGTGATGATGTTGATTCAGATCAAGATGGCAACTTTTTATTCCCTTATTTACGTCCGGGCAATTATACGGTGTATGTCTATTCAAAAAAGCTTTCGAATAATACACTTGATTCAGCCGTTGTAAAAAAGGTTACGATATCTGAAAGAAAAGAAGAAGTTGATTTGTCACGTATTGATATTAATACTTTTAAAAACTAATGAACTTATTTTTTTCTAAAATTCTTCTTGTTTTTATGATAGGTATGATGGTATTGAAGGCAAAAGCCGGATCGCCAGTGTATGCCGATGCAGGTTCATGGAATACGTTTAGTATAAACTATTATTTAAATAAAAAGTTTATTGTTTTATTTACAGAGGAAGCTCGTTTTAGAGAAAACTATAGCAGACTTAATTTATTTTATACCAATATTGGATTAGAATATAAGGCCAATAAATATTTTAAAACTTCGTTGGTTTATCGATGGACTGATAAATACCAAGATGAAAACACATTCAGTATCAGACATCGTATTATGTGGGATATGACTGGTAAATATCCTATTAAAAAATTTACATTAGCTTATAGACATCGTTTACAGGTAGAAAATAGAAATGTTCAATCGAGCGAATCAGGCAAAGTGCCCGAATGGTATTCACGTCATAAATTTGATATAAGTTACGAAATATCAAAAAAATTGAGTGGTTATGTTTCAGCCGAAACCAGATATCAATTCCATGATCCTCGAAATTTTGAGTCTGATAAAACTTGGCATCGTATTCGGTTTCAAGGTGGCGTAGATTATGAATACACTAAAAAAAGTAAGTTTGGAATTTACTATTTAATACAAAGAGAATTTAATGTTTCGGCTCATGAAAATATTTTTATTACTGGCTTAGAGTATTCGCTTACTTTGAATAAGAATTAAAATTTCGTGGCTAGTTCGCAAAACATGCGAACGCCAATTCCAATTGCATTTTGGTAAATATCGAATTGAGCATTATGAACAGGAAAAGTAAACTTTCCTTCATGCGAAGTTCCTAATCTAAAAAAACATCCTGGTACGATATGGGTATAAAAACTAAAATCTTCAGCTGCCATTCGCATGTCTAATTCAACCACTTGCTCTTCTCCTAAAACTTGCTGAGCAATTGAACGTGCACGTTGTGTGGTAATGGGATCATTAAATAGAGATGGATAGCCCATTGGAATTTCAACATCAGCATCGCCGCCTAATGCTTGACATAAACCTTTGGTATGTGAAATAATAAGTTCGTGCGCTTTGGCTCGCCAAGTTTCATCCATACACCTTAAAGTGCCTTCAATTTTAACTTCACTTGGTATCACATTACCAACATTACCTCCTTGAATTTTACCGAACGATAATACTGAAGGTTGGAGTGGATTGCAATTTCGTGATATAATTTGTTGCAAACTCACTAATAAATTCGCCGCAATAATAATAGGATCTATAGTTTGATGGGGTAGCGCTGCATGTCCGCCTTTGCCTTTTACAGTAATATAAACCTCATCGGCACTTGCCATGTATTGACCTTCACGAAAGCCAATTTTACCATAGGGTAGATGAGGATAAACATGGAGAGCAAAAATTGCTGAAGGTGTAGGATTTTCTAAAACACCTTCTTTAATTAATAAACTTGCACCTCCTGGATGTTTCTCTTCGCCAGGTTGAAAAATACATTTTATTGTACCTGTCCATTCATCGCGAGTTTCTTGTAAAATTTTGGCTGCACCCAATAAGCAAGTCGTATGCACATCATGACCGCATGCATGCATTACACCTTCATTGGTTGATTTATAGCTTGTATCATTTAATTCGGTAATTGGCAAGGCATCCATATCACCTCTTAATGCAATAATTCGTGACTCAGGATTTTTGCCTTTTATCAGTGCCACGATACCAGTACCAGCAATACCAACTTGATGTTCAATATTCCATGAACTTAATTTTTCAGAAACAAATTTAGCCGTTTCGTATTCCTGAAACGAGAGTTCGGGATGCGAATGAATATGTTCGCGGATTGCAATAAACTCTGGCAAATAATTTGCGACGCTTGTCTCAATAGTGCTACTCAGTGACATTAATATTTTTTACTGTGATAATATCTGGAACTATAAATGAACTTGGAAAGACCGAACTCACCCTTCTTAAAAAAACGGTGGCATCTTTTTTGTCTTCAAAATCACCCACTTTAATTTTATAGGATGGCACATTATAGCTAATATAAGAACGTTGACTGCTAAAGGTTTTACTAAATTTGTTTTTTGCTTCCATTGCCATGGCCCTATCAGATCCATTATAAATAATGATACGAAAACCTTTAGTTGTATAAATACTACC
Source organism: Chitinophagaceae bacterium (assembly GCA_035388625.1). Classification (GTDB taxonomy): domain Bacteria; phylum Bacteroidota; class Bacteroidia; order Chitinophagales; family Chitinophagaceae; genus OLB11. Next base: position 19,557 of record DAOOQH010000019.1, read on the forward strand.
AGTTACTTTCTTTTTACCACTTGCCGAAACAATAGGCTTATAATTCGTCATTGCCTTTTCAGCTTTTGCCTTATCCTCCATTTCAAGTTTGGCCATGAGTGGTGGACGTTTATCAAGCAAGTCGAGACGGGCATCTTTGTAAATCACTACATTCTCAATTACAGGCATACTATCTTCAATTACCTCTTCGGTTTGTGAAAACGCAATCATCGTATTGAAAAGAAACAGTAGGGTTAAAATATATTTCATTGATAAATCAACTTTCAATTTGATTGACAAAGGTAAAGCATTCAAATCCTTATTCGTCAATTTCATGTTTAGATTTTATTTCTACTTGCGGCAAGGATAGCAGTGAAAATCCCCATGTGCTTTGACATGGGATTGAAACGAATAGCCTGTTTGCCGCCCAAAATTTAATGATTTCATACACAGTATTGATGTAATATTGCAAATAAAAAAATATGTCTAATTCCATAAAATCCACTTTAGTAATTGGTGCTTCTGAAAATACGGCTCGTTATAGCAATATGGCCATTAAAAAACTGAATCAATATCATCATCCAGTTGTGGCTATTGGAAATCGCGAAGGCAAAGTAGATGGAATTGCTTTTTCAAAAGAAAAAAAACAGTTTGAAAATCTTGATACGGTGACTTTATACATTGGCTTGCCGCATCAGGCAGAGTATTATGATTATATTGTTTCATTACATCCAAAAAGAATCATTTTTAATCCAGGAACCGAGAATGATGAGTTGGCGCAATTGGCTCAATCGAATGGTATTGAAACCTTAGAAGCATGCACGCTTGTTTTACTTGGCACGGGGCAATATTAATATCTTGAATAACCATTGTACATTTGAGTTTTGAAAATTACATTACAAAATATCACAAAACATTTTGGAGAAGAATTCTTGTTCAATGATATTTCGTTGAGTTTTAATTTGCCATCATCCACAGCACTTTTAGGTATAAATGGATCGGGCAAATCAACCCTACTTCAAATAATTGCCAACTATGTAATGCCAACAAAGGGTAAAATAATATATGAACAAAATGGTAACCCTGTTGAGCCAGAAGCCATTTTTCATTTAGTTTCATATTGTGCACCCTATTTAGAATTAATTGAAGAGATGACTTTAATTGAGTTTCTTTCTTATCATTTTTCATTTAAGAAAACACAGGTTCCAATTGATGAAATCATTCAAATAATTGGACTTGAAAAAGCCAAACATAAATTGATTGAAAAGTTTTCAAGTGGAATGAAACAACGTGTAAAATTGGCTCAAGCTATTTTTGCCGATTCGCCTGTATTATGTCTAGATGAGCCTTGTACTAATTTAGATGAAAATGGGATTCAACTTTATCATGATTTAATAGAAAAATACGGAAGAAACAAAATATTAATTGTTGCCTCAAACGATATCAATGAGTATGATGTTTGTGAGCATCGCATTAAAATTGATGAAAAGCTTAAATGAAGTGAAGAATCGCAGTTTTTAATCTTATGAAGCTGATTTAGAAATAGTTAAGTTGATCATTTGAAATTTTAATCTAAAAATCATTTCAGTTTTACATTCATTCTGCTAACTTGCAGTTTCAATAAACATTATGAAAGGAATTATTTTAGCTGGTGGCTCTGGCACACGCTTATACCCAATTACAAAAGCTATTTCAAAACAGTTAATGCCTATTTATGATAAGCCGATGATTTATTATCCATTATCGGTATTGATGATGGCTGGCATTCATGAAATTTTAATTATTACTACACCCGAAGACAATGATCAGTTTAAAAGGCTGCTTGGTGATGGATCAGATATTGGATGTAAAATAAGTTATGCTAAACAAGAAGTTCCAAATGGATTGGCACAGGCCTTTGTTATAGGCGAATCGTTTATCGGAAATGATAAAGTATCGCTTGTATTGGGTGATAATATATTTTATGGGATGGGACTTGGCAGACAATTACAAACTTTAAATGATATTGAAGGTGGTTATGTATTCGCCTATCCAGTTTCAGACCCTGAACGCTATGGTGTGGTTGAGTTTGATAAAGACATGAAAGCGATTTCAATTGAAGAAAAACCAACATCGCCTCGTTCAAATTACGCAGTTCCTGGTTTGTATTTTTATGATAACTCTGTGGTTAAAATTGCCAAAGAACTCAAACCTTCGGCAAGGGGTGAGTATGAAATTACTGATGTCAATAGAGTTTATCTTGATCAAGGTAATTTGCATGTTGCCGTTTTAGATAGAACAACCGCATGGTTAGATACAGGAACTTTTGAAAGTTTGCATGATGCAAGCGAATATGTAAGGGTGATTGAAAAGCGACAAGGCACTAAAATTGGCTGTATCGAAGAAGTTGCCTATAGAATGAATTATATAAACAAAGAACAATTAATTGATTTAGGCGAAAAACTTAAAAAAAGTGGCTATGGCAATTACTTGTTAAGTCTGCTAGATTAAATCAATATTAAAACCCTATTTGATTTTTGCAATCATCATGAATTAGTATTTCATCATTTTTTCATTAATTTCGCACCGATTATGGATAAACATTATAAAGCAGATCCTACAGCGGTAATTGATGAAGGTTGTGAAATAGGTGAAGGTGTTGCCATTTGGCATTTTAGTCATATTATGAAAGGTTGTAAAATAGGCGACAAATGTAATATTGGGCAAAATGTAGTTATTTCACCCGATGTTGTTCTGGGTAAGAATGTCAAAATTCAAAATAATGTCTCTATTTATACAGGGGTAACTTGTGGAGATGATGTTTTTTTAGGTCCATCATGTGTGTTTACCAATGTTACCAATCCGCGAAGTGGTGTAAATCGTCGTGGACAATACGACAAAACTCATGTAGGTGATGGCGCTTCAATTGGTGCCAATGCCACTATAGTATGCGGACATGATATTGGCAAATTTGCTTTTATTGGTGCAGGTGCCGTGGTTACAAA
>DAOOQH010000020.1:0-22236 GCA_035388625.1 Chitinophagaceae bacterium
ATGCGAATTAATAATCAGCGAAACGATAATTTTTATTCTTTCTTAAAAGAATATGGCAATACCGAAGTCGCTTCATTTATTGTTTATAGTTCAATCAGCAATGAAAGAAGCATTGATGCAAATCTTGCAGACAGTATGTTCTCCTACTTAAAAGATAAAGGTAGAACTTCATTTTATGGCATCGAAACCGAAAAAGCAATAAACAAATTAAAAGCGGTAACAATAGGTTATATGGCACCTGATTTCACCCTACCCGACTCTACAGAAAAAAAGAAATATACCCTATCTAAATTCAGAGGCAATTATGTACTCATCGATTTTTGGGCAAGTTGGTGCGGACCATGTAAAGCTGAAATTCCTTATTTAAAAACTGCATATGAAAAATTTCATGCTAAAGGTTTTGAAATTATTAGTGTTTCTCTCGACGATAAAAGAGAAGCATGGATGAACTCTATGCGACAATTTAAGATGCCTTGGACTCAAATTTCTGATGTCAAAGGATTTAGAAGTATTGTAAACGATTTATATCCAATTCCATCCATACCCAAAACCCTATTGCTTGACAAAACAGGCAAAATAATTGCTACCGACCTAAGGGGAAATGCGTTAGATATTAAGCTAGAAGAACTACTTGGAAAATAGTTTCGTATTTATTTTAACCTGAGTAAAATCAATAAAACATCTACTATTTCAATCTTAAAAGTTGAAACCATTTCTTTTTATATCCAACAAATAGAATTATTCCGAAAACAATAAATGGCCATAAATAAAGCAAGGCTGTTAAAAACAAAGAAAAGAAATACCAACCCGATTCGAGTGCATTAAACATACTTACAAAGGTTGGTTCATGCAGGTCTTTTGAGCTAGCAATTTTATTTTTTGATAAATACGTATTGCCTTTTAAATAGATATCAAACCATAAATAAGAAGTTCGATAATTTAATTTTGACAAATCTTTTTTTCGTGAAATAGTCTCTTCCGTTTTCTCATCTGAATAGATCTGATTTTTTAGTTTATTTGAAGCTTCAGCTCTATTAGAAACTGATTGAATCAATTCTTTTTTCTCGGTAATATCTTCTGTAATATCTTGTTCATTAATTAAAAGCTGATCAATTTCTGCATTCATTAAAAGCATTTTATTAATAAATGTATCAGCATATTGCTTTGGAATTTTTACTTTCATTATTCCTTCAGGATTCATGGAATACATTGAATAACTTGAATCGAGATTATAAGCGATATTTTTTAAAAACGACTTATTCGAGTTAATTTCAAAATGAAAAACCTGTCCATTCACTTCATTCACTGCGGTCTGAATTTCTCTTATTTTATCAGGTACTTTATCGACTTGAATTTTAATTTCTGCAGTTTTGATAATCTTTCGATCTGATGAAGAAGTGGTTACACTATCTGCCGATACCATGGCTTCAGCTGAACTATTTGGTGCTGATTGATAACTTTCAGTATTGCCACACGATGTAAATAAGAGAGAAAAAATAATAACAACTAAGATAATTTGTTTTGGTTTCATAATTTTTAAGTTTTCTATTAATCATTGATACATTGATAATGTGACCTCTTAATTGTGTTAAAGAAAACGAAACTTAAAATCTTCTAAATTGTATTGATAAAATACCACTCATAAAAAATAATTTATGGATATGGACTTGAAATTTTACATTTGAAAAAAAATAAACATGAAAATATTATACACACTTCTATTTTTGCTAAGCTTTCAAACACACACATTTGCTCAACTTGATTCCTCTAAATTAAATCAACTATTTGATACTTATAATAAATATAATAAGGCGATGTTGACTATGGGCATATCTGAAAAAGGCAAAATGGTTTACAATAAAACGATTGGCTATACTGATATTGAACAAAAAATAAAACCCTCAAATAATTCGATGTATCATATTGGGTCTGTTACAAAAATGTTTACCTCAGTAATCATTTTTCAATTGATTGATGAAAAGAAATTAATGCTCAATACCAAACTTAGCGAATTTTATCCCAGTATACCCAATGCTTCAAAAATTACAATTTCTAATTTACTAAATCATAGAAGTGGCTTATTTAACTTTACATCAGATACCAATTTCTCGACCTATATGGAAACGGCTATGAGCGAAGTGGCGCTGCTATCAATTTTTGAAAAATTCCAACCAGATTTTGAACCGAATACTAAAAGTGAATACAGTAATACTAACTATGTTTTACTCAGTTTTATCATAGAAAAAATTACGAAAAACAAATATGAGAATGAACTTCAAAAAAGAATTTGCTCAAAAATTTCACTTAAGAATACGAAGGTTGCAACCAATGATGAAAAAGACAAAGTACTATCATATGAATTTGAAAATAATAAATGGGAATTATCAACCTCAACGCATATGAGTATTCCAAGAGGTGCCGGTGCAATTATTTCAACACCTAACGATTTATGTAAATTTATTGAGGCCTTATTCGATCATAAATTAATGAGCGACTCATCATTCAACCAAATGAAATTAATAGAAGACGATCATGGTCGAGGAATTTTCAAGATGCCTTTTGGTAAAAAAATTGGATTTGGACATACAGGCAGTATCGATGGGTTTCACTCAACTCTAGGGTATTTTCCGGAAGATAAAATGGCTTTTTGTATTTTAGGAAATGCGTGGAACTATCCCATGAATGATGTTGCCATTGCGGTATTGAGTATCTATTTTAATAAACCATTTATCATTCCATCTTTTGAGAAAAAGGAAATGACAACTGCCGATCGCAAATTAATATCTGGTAAATATGCTAATTCAAAAATTAGTATGAATATCAATATTACAAAAGACAAAGACAATTTACTAGCTCAGGCTGAAGGGCAAAGTGCATTTCAATTAGAAAAAGTAACTGAACTTGAATATAAATTTGAAGTAGCTAAAATTAAATTAGTTTTTACAAAAGATGACAAAGGTAATTTTCTACAATTTACCCTTCATCAAAATGGACAGGAACTAGTTTTTGAAAAAGTAGAATAAATATTCGCGTATAATAATTGCACACGTACATTTAGTTATCTCACAACCTTAACAATATCTCCTCAAAATCTGTCGGTTTTTATTTGACTCATCGATCTAGGGTATGAATTATACTTTTTAATGAATTAATAATTTCAACTTCTGAACTTACTTTTTTAATTTTCTAGCTGTGTTTTCAATCTTTGGTACTTGGCTTTTGAGATACGAGATTTAAGATACGAGATGTAAGAGATGAAATGTGAGATGTAAAATTTGTAATTTGACTTTTGGAATTTCGTATTTCGAATTTCGAATTTCGAGTTTGGAATTTGGAATTTGACTTTTGGAATTTGTAGTTTGAAATTTGAAATTTAACTTCTATAATACCCATTGGCTTTAATATCATTCATTACTTCATCCGTTACGAGATAGCGAATTGATTTTCTTTCTTTGATTAAGTTTCTGATATAGGTAGATGAAATATCAAGAAGCGGTGCGTCCACAACTTGTAATTTATTACTGAGAGAAAGATCAATAGTTGAATTGGGTCTATTATAAATGATGATCTGAAATTGTTGTAATAAGGCTGTATAATTTTTCCATTTTTTAATGTTCTGAAAACTATCACTTCCCATAATAATCGAGAAGCTATGTTCAGGATATTTTTCGGTAAGATGCGTCATTGTATCAATTGTAAATGATGGCCGTGGTAATTTAAATTCGACATTACTCGCTTTAAATTTTGATTCATTTTCAATGGCTAATTGTACTAAATGCATTCGGTGACTTTCATTTAATAAACTAGCACTTTCCTTCAAAGGATTATGCGGTGAAACAACAAACCATATGCGATCTAAATCACAATGATTTAAAACATGATTGGCAATAATTAAATGCCCAATATGAATTGGGTTAAAACTTCCAAAATATAATCCTATTCTCATTGAAGGTGTTTTACCTGATCATCGTATTGAATGACAGGATGTTTAAAACTTAAAGATAGTATTAACATAATTAGTATTGCTAATCTCAATTATTTTTTACACTTTTGATCTATGATTAGAAACTTTACTAACTAATTTATTTGGTCCGCGAAGTTGGAAGTAATTAAATTTTATTTTCAGGATATGTATGTTTCCACCTTCGATGCGACCAAACCCAATTCTCAGGCTGGCGTTTGATGCTATCCTCTAGAAAACGAACATAGGCTTCTGTTAATTCACCCTCTTTCGTTTCTTTTGGATTCTCAAATGCCAGCTTCATTTTAATCTCATAATACCCTCTTTTGAGTTTAATAATTTCACCAAAATATACCAGATTGTTATATCGACGAGCAACAAATTCGGGACCTTTAAAAAATGCTGTTTTTCTATTTAAAAAATCATTCCATGATACACGTTTAGGATCGCTTGGATTTTGATCGGCTATAAAACCCCATAAGGTTTTATCATTTTGAATCGTTGTCATTTCCTTTTGCATGTCTTGCACGCGCACTAGTTTCATACCAGCGCGGCCTCTAATAGTCAAAAATAATTTTTCGAAAGCAGCATTTGTGAGTGGCATATAAAGCCCTGTAAACCTTCGTGGCACATGCCAATTACAAATGAGTGTACCCCATTCCCAATTAAATTGATGAGACATATAACCTTGTCCATTTCTATTTTGTTCCGTCATTGAATCAAATACTTCCCAATTACATTTCATTCGCTTATCTAATTCTTCTTTTGAAATAGAAATCATTTTAATTGTTTCGACAATGCTATCGCATAAATTTGAATAATATTTTTTAGTAATGATTTCAATTTCATGATTTGATTTTTCGGGAAATGAAATAGATAAATTAGAATGCACAACCTCTTTTCGATATCCTATTATTCTAAATAAAACGAAATAAATAAAATCGGAAAGCAGATACAATAACCTAAACGGCAATAATGAAATAGGATAAAGTGCTAAATAAAGTAAATAGTACATTCAATAAAAAAGTAGATTGTAAAAGTAGTGTTCAATATCCAAATCAACGAATGATGGTTGATTGCATTTAAAACTCAAATCACTTTAATTAAACATTTGAGAATATTGATTCTATCGTTTTTGTAAAACGAAACTAAAGCTTGATATTAAATACTTTGGTATTGATAGTTACTGTCGCATCATTATCACATGAACCATCACCAAAATCAATTGTACGTAAGGCTTTTCCTTGAGGTTGCATTTCAATTCTTCCTTTGTTTATAAATCGGCATCCTAATACTTCTTTAAACAAGGGTTGTGAGATGGTCATTGCATAATATGTACGCAATGCATTTCTACCAGATCCATATCCTGTAATTTGGTAGATATCATCGCCCCAAACTGGTGTATCACTTCCTTGAACCAATGTAATTGTTCTATTGGCTTCATAATACAAAGTATCTGCTGTAAAAGGTTTTAATACCTTACCGTTAATAATACTCGTATAGAAAGGTTGAGCAGAACCATTGAAACCGTTATGTGTTATAATATTTGACCCCATCACATGATGATCATTTACAAAATAATTGTCAAAATTAATTGTATGAACACTGCCCGAATCCTCATACGTATCAGTGTACGAAACTAAAATTTTACCTCTTCTTTCTCGTCCATCATTACACATGCAATTGGAATTTCCAAAATCAATTATGATTGTACGTGGATTATTGATTTTATCATGTGTTAGGGTTGCGCAATAACCTCTTGTTTTATAATTTGATAAATTTTCACCAGTAGATTTTGTTGCGGCGTCATCAGCAATTTCAGATGCATCATGAAATAAAAACTCATGCATCGCTAATTCTGCCGACATATCTGTATCAGTATCTCGCTCCCGAACACATGAAGTTAAGAACAATACTGACAAGATAAATAGCAGACCAAATTGTTTAGAAAAAACATTCTTTATCATAATCTCTCGAAATAAGGCTTTAAAAGTAATGTAAAAAGTGCTAATTGGTTTCTTTTTTTCTCCAAAAATTGCAATCGAAACTAAAAAAGCCTTACTTCAATTAGAAATAAGGCTTTTAGCTTTTATACTTAATATTAGTTCAAGGTTATGGTATGTGCCGTGCCACCAATTGTGACCGTGGCTATATTATCACAATTACCTGTTCCAAAATTAATAGTTCTCAAGGCTTTGCCCGATGGTTGAAGTTCAATGATACCAGCTGAAATCCAGTTACAAGCTAAACTTTTTACTAAGGGTTGAATGATCGTCATTGTATAGCTATTACTACCTTTAGTGCCTGATGCTGAGCCTGTAATTTCATATACATCATCCATTTTATTACCAATGGTTGATTCACCTTGGGTCCATGTTCTTGTTCTGTTTGAAGTCCATGAAATTGAATCACCAGTTGATTTCACTATTAAGCCATTCACAACAATTGTAAAATAAGTTTGGTTAGCAGCATTTAAACCCGCATTAGTAACCGTTTTTGATCCCATAATATGATGGTCATTCACATGGTACCCGTCAAATGTAATGGTATGAACACTTCCAGTATCACGATATCGACCAGTATAACTCACCAAAATCTTACCTCTCCTTGATCTTCCATCATTACATAAACAATTAGTTGGACCAAAATCTATTGTGATTGTTCTAATTGCGCTGGTTGTATCATGAGTAATAGTGGCACAATTACTTGCTGTTTTATAATTATCTAAATTTTCGCCAGTATTTTTTTCTGAAGCTTCATCCGCAATATTCAGCACGTCATTATAGGTATTTTCACTGAAATTATGATCACTTGCTAATTCGGTATCATTGTCTTTTCCTTTGTCTTTTCGGTTACAAGATGCGAAAAATAAGATTCCTGAAAGGGCTAGCGAAAGAACGCCAATTTTAAAATGTGTGTATTTCATACTATTTATTTTTTATGCCGCCTCTGACTTGGGCTTAACATGGAGGTTTAAAATGAGGTTAAATTTAATTTCTAAATCCAAAGTAACTGTATAAAATAGTACTTTAGCGCCCTCTTAGAAATGGAGTGAAAGGAATTTAAAGAAAATGAAGAAAAGAATAGCCCTATTTGGTAGTACAGGTTCAATTGGAACACAAGCCATTGAAGTGATTGCCAATAACCCTGAATTATTTTCGTTGGAGGTATTAACAGCCCACAGCAATGCTGATTTATTAATTGCTCAAGCCAAACAATATCATCCAAATATTGTGATTATTAGTGACGAAACGCAATACGAAAAAGTAAATGCCGCCTTAGCAAATGATAATATCAAAGTGTTTGCAGGTGAAAATTCATTAATTGAAATTGCAAGTAGTGATACATTTGATATTATGGTTGCTGGTATTGTTGGATATGCCGGCTTATCTTCAACACTAGCCGCTATTGAACAAGGCAAAACTATTGCATTGGCCAATAAAGAAACTTTGGTAGTGGCAGGCGATATTGTAACTTCCTTGGCTAAACAAAAAAATGCTTTGATATTACCGGTTGATAGTGAGCATTCAGCCATATTTCAATGTCTTGTTGGGGAACAAAACAACCCTATAGAAAAAATTGTTCTAACTGCTTCTGGTGGACCTTTTCTTGGTAAAAAACCAAATTATCTGATCAATGTAAAAAAAGATCATGCACTTCAGCATCCTAATTGGACAATGGGCGCAAAGATTTCAATTGATTCAGCAAGCCTTATGAATAAAGGATTGGAGATGATTGAAGCAAAATGGTTATTCGGATTAAAGAATGATCAAATTGAAGTAATTGTTCATCCTCAATCCATTATTCATTCAATGGTGCAATTTGAAGATGGTAGCATGAAGGCTCAAATGGGATTACCTGATATGAAGCTTCCAATTCAATATGCGTTGGCATATCCTCATAGAGTAAAAAATGATTTCAAACGACTTGAATTTAAAAATTATCCATCACTCACTTTTGAACCTGCAGATATTAAAACCTTTAGAAATCTTGCATTGGCAAAAGAGGCAATGTTTAAAGGCGGTAATGCACCTTGTGTATTAAATGCTGCAAACGAAATAGTAGTAGACGCCTTTATAAAAAACAAAATTAGTTTTCTTGAAATGAGTGATGTGATTGAAGCAACACTCGAAAAAATAACCTTTATTGAAAAACCTAGCTTGCACGATTATATTCAAAGTAATCAAGAGGCAAGGAAATTTTCATCAACTTTAATTAAATAAAAATTACGACCAAATAACTATGTATTTATTAGCAATTGATTGGGCTACGGTGGGTGTTAAAGCCGGACAGCTTTTACTATCCTTAAGTATTCTTGTAATTCTGCATGAATTTGGACATTATATCACCGCAAAATGGTTTGGATGTCGTGTTGAAAAATTTTACTTATTTTTTGATCCGTGGTTTTCACTATTTAAAAAGAAAGTAGGTGATACTGAATATGGTATTGGCTGGTTGCCTTTGGGTGGCTATGTTAAAATATCAGGTATGATAGATGAAAGCATGGATAAAGAAGCCATGAAACTTCCACCAAAAGAATGGGAATTCAGGAGCAAGCCAGCTTGGCAACGTTTAATCATTATGTTGGGTGGTATTATTGTGAATGTATTACTAGCCATTTTCATTTATTCAATGATATTATTTAAATGGGGTGAACAAAAAGTACCGATGGCCTCTCTAAAAAATGGTATCTCATTTCAGGATAGTACTTTCTATAAAATTGGACTACAAAAAGGAGATAAAATTCTAAGTGTTGATGGTAAACCTATTGAATATTTAGATGGTGTTGAGCTCAAAATCATAACAAGTAAATCTGCTCTTGTAAATAGAAATGGTGCTGAGGTAAAATTAGATTTTCCGGTGGATATGATTGGATCTTTGGTTGAAAGGAAAAATAAATCGAAAGGTATGTTTTTAATTGAACCTCGTATGCCTGCCATCATTGGTTCGTTTGAAGGAACAGATAAATCAAATGCTAAAGAAGCTGGTGTTAAAGAAGGAGATATTATTCAATACATCGATAGTTTACCAATTACTTATTTTGATGAAATTGGCCCCGTTCTGCGCTCAACCACTTCTGATTCAGTTAGTTTATCAATCAATAGAAATGGAAGTCTTATCCAATTACGTACAAAATTAATGGATGAAAAAAGACTTGGTGTTCCACCAATTCGTGATGTAAAAAAACTACAGGAAATGGGTGTGCTAAAAGTTGAAACCAAGAACTATGGATTTTTTGAATCCTTCCCTGCTGGATTAGGTAAAACAATCGATAAATTACAAGCTTATATCGATCAATTTAAATTAATACTAAGTCCTAGCACAGGCGCCTATAAAGGACTTGGCGGATTTAAAGCCATTGCCAACGCATTTCCTGGCGTATGGGATTGGGAATCGTTTTGGAATATGACGGCGTTTCTTTCAATTGTTTTAGCTTTCATGAATTTATTACCAATTCCTGCACTCGATGGCGGACATGTAATGTTTACTTTATATGAAATGATTACTCGTCGAAAACCCAATGAGAAATTTTTAGAGTATGCTCAAATGGTGGGTATGATCATTCTTTTATTACTGATGGTATATGCCAATGCGAACGATTGGCTTGGTTGGGGTAAATAATAGTATGATTTAATTAAATGCAAATTGAAAGATTGAGATCAATCTGGAATTAAATATTGAAATAATTATTTATTAAAGCCTTGCGCTAAATCCAACACTAATGCCCAATTCAGAAATATCTCAAGGCGGTTTTACAAATTACCAAAAATTTGCCATTACATTATTGGCCTTACTTCAATTCACAATTGTACTCGATTTCATGATCTTGTCTCCTCTTGGCGATATATTAATGAAATCGATGAATTTTAGTACACAACAATTTGGAAGTGTTGTTTCGGCTTACGCATTTAGTGCCGGCATTTCGGGTATACTTGCCGCCGGTTTTGCAGATCGATTTGATCGAAAGAAAATGCTATTGGTATTTTATATTGGATTTATTATTGGCACCTTCTTTTGTGGCATTGCCAATAATTATTATACACTTTTTATTGCTAGAATTGTAACAGGACTTTTCGGTGGTGTAATTGGCTCTATTTCGATGGCAATAATAACCGATTTGTTTAGTCTTCATCAACGTGGCAGGGTTATGGGTTTTGTTCAGATGGCATTTGCAGGAAGTCAAATTTTAGGCATTCCTATTGGATTATATCTTGCAGATCAATTTAATTGGCATGCTACTTTTTTTATGATTGTTGGTTTAGCCATTCTCATTTTTATTTTAATTGTATTTAAAATGAAACCCATCACCGATCATTTAAAATTACAAAGTGATAAAAATCCTTTGCTTCATCTTTGGCATACGATTCAAAAAAGAAATTATCGAATTGGGTTTCTTGCAACCGCTTTAATGTCGATGGGAGGTTTTATGCTCATGCCTTTTACAAGTGCATTTTTAGTGAATAATGTATCAGTAGCGCAAAGTCAATTAGCCACTGTATTTTTATTTACAGGTTTTGCTTCAATTATTATTATGCCTATTGTAGGTAAATTGAGCGATCAGATAAGCAAGTTCAAACTGTTTACTATAGGCTCTATTATTGCATCAATTATGATTGTTATTTATACCAATCTTACACCCGTTCCGTTGTGGTTAGTGATTGTGGTCAATGTATTTTTATTTATGGGTATTATGAGTAGAATGGTTCCAGCAACAGCATTAAATTCAGCCATCGCAAATCCTGCAGATCGTGGTGCTTATATGAGTATCAATTCATCATTACAACAAATGGCGGGAGGTTTAGCGGCTGTGTTCGCAGGTTTTATAGTTAAACAAGAAACTAAAACAAGTCCGCTAGAGCATTTTGATATTTTAGGATATTGTATGGTTGGCTTTGTTGTGATCTGTATATTTCTTGTTTACAGAGTGAGTGAAATGGTGAGGCAACAAGCAGCATAAATTAGGATGAATTGGTTCAGGACTTAATTTATAACCGAACTCATTTTATAACATAATTCCTTTTTCGTCCATCACCTTTCTCAAATTAATTAAGCCGTAACGCATTCTTCCTAAAGAAGTATTCAAACTTACACCTGTTAGTTCTGCAATTTGTTTAAAGCTCATATTACCATACATACGAAGTACAATGGTTTCTCTTTGTTCAAAAGGAATCATATCAAGCATTTTTCGAACGCTGCTGTGCGATTGATTTTTCATTAAGCTTTGTTCTTTATTATCTTCAACCATACCGATGAGCTCACAGATATCGCGTCCATCGGGTAAAGTAATTTTCACCATTCTCTTTGAGATGCGCAAATAGTCAATCGTTAGATTTCGAGCAATTCGTAATGCCCATGGCGTAAATCTTCCATCGTCATTGTATTTACCATCTCTTATTTTGGTAATTACTTTAATACATACCTCTTGAAATAAATCTTCGGCAATATATCTGTCTTTTACAAGCAAATAAATTGAGGTAAATAATTTAGTTTTATTCCGTTGCAATAATTCAGCAATGGCTTGTTCATCACTCTTTACAATACGAGCGAATAAATCTTCTTCTGTGAGATGTTTGAGGGTATGCATAAACTTCTTTTTTTATTGGGTAAGCAATAATTTTAAATGTCATGTAGAAGTTTTTGCTATAGGCTTGTTTCTCTCTTTTTAGTTTTGTTATCAAGTAATATTTTAATTTATTATTCGTGTTAAGCGTGAGCAAAAACGGATTATAAACTATGATGTACCGACAACGTTAAGTTAAATTCTTTAATAAATAATGTTCACTATTTTTATTTGGATGTGAACTTTAAAGTAGAGATTTCTTCAGAGAGAATAAATTTATTATAAAATAAAGGTAAATGCTTTGTTTAATAAAACAAAATTTTTTCTTAATTTTTTTTGGGGATCATTTAATTTGAAAATTAATTCCTATTGATTAAAAACTCAAATGGTCTGAATTCTTTCGATAAAATTTTCTTTGTTAATGAAGCCGATGGTTTGTTTACCCTTTTGGTATACAAGTTTACAAGTTCTACTGAGTCTTCGGCATTCGTTACCACTTTAACATCCTCTAAGATATATAAGATACCCTTTGCGGTATTCGGAGATTGTTCGATTGGTGACTTTAAATTCTTCTTATTGAATAATATTTCGCTGTTACTATAACTCATTGTATGTTTCTTTCCAATGGTTAAGACAAACATTGTGCCAAAAATTAGTTCTATTGAACCTATTTAATCACATGAATTGTAACTAAATAGTCAAGTTGTTTAGAATGAATAAGTTAGATCAAGAAAAAAACTTCTAGCTGGAAAAATTTGCATTACACCTGAACTAGAATGACCACTATTTTGAGTGGTGCTGATATTACCGGTTAAACCTGCATTTTGGATATTAAAAAGATTTTTAACTCCTATTTGAGCATTTAAAGATTTCTTTAAAAATGAACGTTGTATGGAGGCATTTCCAATATGCAAAGGGGAGGTATATAAAAACTGCTGATCAATTGTGATTACTGGTTGGCGACTATTATACTTATAATTAAAATTGACAGCCGTTTTAATTTTCTTAATAAAATAGCTACTTGTAAAAGTGTATTCAAAAATATTATGTTGTGGTGTAACAGATGATTTTTGAACAAATATCATCCCTACTCCACTACTTAAATTTAAACCGCCAAATCCTAATCTCCCTTTCACATTCACGATCCAATTTTGATAGTTTTCAATATTTTCATATTGCCTTAAAACACCATGATTATTAAATACAGCGAGTGCAATTAAATTTTGAATTGAATTATAATACGTATTAACTGAATATCCAATATTGTACTTTTTAATTTGCTTTTGATGATCGATGCCCATTTCAACATGATCACCAATTTCAGGTTTCAAATCTGCGTTGCCAATAATAGTATGATTTTGATCTACAAATTGAAGGTACATTTCTTTTAATGTAGGCGCTCTAAAACCACGGGCATAAGATGCACGCCATTGTGTTGTACTATTTATATCATATTTGGCGTGGAAAGCTGGCGTATAATTTATTTTATATCGATTATTATATGAAACCCGAATGGATGGCTGAAATTGCATTTTTTTCAATTTATATAATGCAGATCCAAACAATCCTAATTCAGACATGGTTTGGTTTTGCCCTTCTAGTTTAAAACTAATTCCTGTTTCATGTGCATACTCATATCCTAATAAAATATCTAAATTTTTTAGTCGACTACTTGAATAAGTTCCTCGTAAATTAATATCATGAAATCTTGAGGTATCCTGATCTCCAACATTTTTTGTTTCAAATTGATTTAAACTTACTAAATCTTTTTTCAAGCGATTTTTAGTTCGTTTATACGATTGATAGCTATTAGTTAAATTTATTTGATCGGTTTCATTCACTTGAATATTGGCAGATATCGAATTAATGATTCGATTGGTTCGATAATACTCATCAAACGCATAACCCTCGTAAGGATTAATAATTGGTTCACCTTTATTAGTAACTTTTTCGTTTAGGTAAGAACCAAAATAATTTAATTTCAATTTTTTAAAAGTAAAATTATATTGGATATCGCTTGTATACTGCTCTTTAGGCTTCCATAATTGAAATCGATCAATTGAATCTTTTGGCGTCCAACCAGCAAAGAAATTTCTCGCAATTGAAAATTGTAATTGATGGTTTTTTCTTTTTAATCCAATATTACTTGAAAAATTATATCGACCTATACTTTCAAGATAGGTTCGTGCATCAATTGAAATTTTCTTTTTAGGCGTTGCAGTAATTAAATTAATAACACCACCTAATGCATTACTGCCATACATGACACTCATTGGGCCTTGAATCATTTCAATCCGCTTGATATTATTCATGTTCAGTTGACCCATATCTAAATTGCCATTCTCTCTGCCTGTTACTGGAATTCCATTGATTAGTACTTTTACATTTTGACCACCAATTCCTCCAATATTTACAGAACTCCCAAGTAAATTGTCATTTGAAACAAAATTATTCATTTCGTAATTCAAGACATCATTTAATGAAACAGCAGCTCGTTGATTTATTTCAGTAGTTGAAATTGCATTCACCTTATAAATAGATTGTTTCGCCATAACAGGCACAATTTGTCCAGTAATAACTAAATCATTTATATTAGAAACCGATTTTTCAAAATAAATAGTTGTAAAATCATAACCATCTTTTGCAATCACATTTGATTGGTCAAGCTTAACTATCATGGATTCATATCCAATATAAGTACCTCTAATTTTAACTGGATACTGAATATCTTTTATTTCTAAAATACCATTATTGTCAACTAATTTAATGGTTTTATTTACACCCATTGTAATTGAAAAACTACCTCCAATAATTGCTTTTTGCGTGGTCTTATCCTTGACCTCAATCTTCAAACTTTTAGCCTCAACAGCCTGTGCTATTAAAATTAAAAATATAATATGAAGAAGTTTATTTATCAATTGAATTATTTGGCAATGGTGATTTTGCTATTGATTTTAATATTTTTACCATTCAATGAAATGATATATTGACCATTTAAGAATGAGCTTGTATTGATAATATAATTATTAAAACCTTGGTTGATTTTAACTGGTTGTGCAAACACAACCTGACCATTTAAAGCAATGATAGATAAATTAGCTTGTGTATTATCCCTACTATCTAAAGTAATACTTAATTGATTTTGAACTGGATTCGGGAAAAATTCATATTGGCTTAAAGAAGAATTGATATCATTTACTGATACTGGAGCTACAAGTCTTTTTCTTAAATAAATTTTGCCAGTTCCGCTTCCACTATAGCCTGTGAATTGTAATTGATATAAATTACCTGGATAATCTTCAATGAAGTACGAAACAGAATCAGGAACAACCCAACCTGCTGGTGGCGGACCTACTGGTGGCACTTTCCAATCATAACCTACACCAGAAATTTTAGAACTATCTGCTGGCCATGGAAAAACATAATCTCCATTATTCCATAAATGAGCTAATGCACTATCAACATGAATCATATTTGCTTTTGATACTTTAATTGTTTTATTGCTTAATGCACCAATAACTGGATAAGGAATGGTAACAGATCCTTGTGTGGCTAAGGTATTGTAACGATTGAATACCAAATCCCATGTTGGTTTTGCCGGTTCACGATTTGAATCGACACCAGTCGCTAAATTGTAATAAGCAAAATTTCTATCTGCATATTTTGTACCTCTTGAAATGGTGTCAGTCATAAGTGGCCCACCATTTAAGTTTTCAACTGAAATTGCATAATCCATTGGAACAGAAATTAAAGAATGAATGAAGACTTTATAGTAGTTGGTGTCAGCTTTCACAATAAACATTGAATCACCAATTACATTATGTGAGGTTAAATTATATGTCCCCCATCCAAAACTGAATATCGAAGGTCGAGGCAAATCGTTTAAAGCACCTTGGAACCATCCTTTGTCGTAATTATAACAAACTGAAGAGCCCACTGTATCTGCTATTGTTACAGAACTCCATTGAGCATATGTTTTATGAATATTGTAAACGGTTACATATGAATTGCCTACATTATGATTTGCCCAAATTGAACCACTATCGCTAGGCGACATAGAAAAAGCGAGATGCCAATTCTTATTATTTTCGGTTTTAACTGTCCCGTTCTTCAAACTATAAAATACATCATTTGCTGAACCCGCACCCATTAATACAGAATCGCTAGACCATTGAGCACTAGCCATATTCACAATTGACAATACTGTAATTAATGTAAAAATTATTCTCTTCATTTCTATTTTATTTTAGGCAACAAAAGTACTTGAGGAATTGCGTATTCAACTTCTTTAAAATCAAATATGACAATCGTATGACAATTGAAAAACCTATCTGGTATCAACAAAAATAAATGAAGTAAATAAGAGATCTATGGCGGTAATGGCCCTGTGTAATTACCGCAATAAGGCCTATAAAAACATGGCGTGTGATAATTTATAGCCACCACCGGGTTCCCTTTTGTTTTAACTTTTAAGATATAATCAGGCGTGTTATAACGTGTTTTAAAACAATTTTCATCCCATGTCACAAATTCGGTATCCGTAGGTATTTTTAATGGATCATGTTTCCATTCTTCAACAAAATGATAGGTATATCCACTCTTTAAAACCACTTTAAAATTTCCACTTGCATCTGTTACCACTTTTTTAATAATTGGATTGGCCATTTTACTTGTGCTAACTTGTCTGATATAAATAATTTTACCTTCTACCGGTTGCTTTGAGCGAAGTTCGTTCAGTAGTTCTTCAGTTGGCTGGGCACCACCACAATAGTCGGAAGTTTGAGTAATACGCCCTTTCACTACAATATTTTTAGATGCATATTTTTTTTGTGCCGATACATGAAAAGTAACTATCGTGATTAAAAAAATAGTAATTAATTGCTTCATTGATTGCCTGTCTTTTATGTTTGAATTTACGTCCTTGAGTATGCAAAGTAAGAAAACTTTACTAAATTTGGTTCCGTATGATTAAATATCTCCTTACAAAATATTTTATTCTTCTTTTACTTTTATCCTTGCCGCTCTTTTCAAATTGTCAAAATGGGCTTGATATTATTGAAGGACCCATTCATATTATTTCATGTGATAGCACTTGCACAATGTTGCATGCTAATTTTCCCAAGCCTTTAAAAACAAATCAATATTCGGTTAGTTCAATACCTTATTCACCAACAAGTATTACAGGCACCACAATCAACCTATTAGATGATAAGTTTTCAAATGCTATCCCAATTGGTTTTAATTTTTGTTTTTTCGAAAATGTGTTCACACAATGTTATATCGCTGATAATGGTGTTTTAACTTTTAACCCTGCTTATAATGGTGTAAGTTGCAATAATAATACACAACAATTATTGCCTTATTTTAATTCAACCTTTCCAGATAATGCTATTTTTTTTATGTATATGGATATTGCGCCAACACTCGGTGGAACAATTAAGTACGCAACCATTGGAACCGCACCATTTAGAAAATTTATTATTAGCTATCAAAATGTAAGAATATTTGGACTTACATGTAGTGCCAATACCTCATCATTTCAAGTTGTATTAAATGAATCAACCAATTTAATTGATATACATGTCACTTCTAAAATCGGGTGTGATAATAATGCATCTAATTATGCTAATTACGGAACCATTGGTATACAAGATGCAGGCGCAACAACTGCTTTCACAGCACCTGGCAAACATGCATCAATATTTACCATGAGCAATGAGAGTATTCGTATTGCGCCTTCAGGAATACCTAACTATTTGCTCAAATGGCGTGATGCATTGAATAATGTAATTGCCACTAATGTAGATAGCATTTATTTTTGTCCTCCATCCATACCTTATAATAAAATTAGAGCTGAAATAAATTTTTATTGTCCTGCAGCTACATTTAAAGATTCGGTTATTATTGATAAAAATATACCTGATATCACCAATATTTCTATTGTACCGCCGCTTTGTAATGGTGATAGTTCTGGAATAATTACGGTAACAGCAATCGGCTTTACACCTCCGCTTTCATATGCTATTAATGGCGGACCATTTACATCGAATAATGTGTTTACAAATATTACTAACGGTTTTTATTATATAAGTGTAAAAGATGCCAATGGATGTAGAAAAGATAGTTTAATTCAAGTTTTTCCTCAATACAATGTGGCAGCTATTGTTGATTCTATCATTCGTCCAACTTGCCCAGATTCGAATGGTAAAATTTATCTTCATCCTGCTAATGGTGTACCACCATATACAATTAATTGGAGCAATGGCATGACGGGTAGCCCTATAACAGGTTTAACACAAGGCGTATATGTTGTAACAATTACAGATGCCAATGGATGCACCACAAATGCTTCAATTACTTTACCATTCGATAGTATTCCAGAATTAGTTTATTCTGTTACCAAGCCTGTTTGTCACGATTCATCGGGTGCAATTTATTTAACCATTACTAATGGAACCTTGCCCTATCAGTTTTTATGGAATACAGGCGCTACCACACAAAATGTTACAAATTTAATGTCAGGAACATATTCTGTTCTTGTTACAGATATCAATGGATGTAGTGTAAATGCAATTATTTTATTACCTGATACATTAGCTGTTGAAACTTTAGATACAGTTTTGCAAAATACCTCATGTGGACTAAATAATGGTATTGCGAAAATCACAGCTTCTTACGGCCTGCCCCCTTATACCTATAGTTGGATGCCTGGTGGACAAACCACAGCAACCGCTACTGGACTTGCAGCCGGCATTTATACCATTACAACAACTGATGCTAGTAATTGTTCTGAAATTGATACGTTAACTATTTTACCTTCTCTTGCCCTTATAAATAGTGTTTCAAAAGCAAATGCCAATTGTGATAGTAGCAATGGAAAAATTTATTTGAATAATGTTTTTAATTGGACAGGTTGGGTTGATACACTTTGGAGTACAGGAGATACAACCAGTATAGTTACCGGATTAGCTCCTGGTACCTATTGGGTAAAAACAACTGATAGCTTGGGTTGTGTAAAAACTGATACTATTTCGCTTACAAATGACGGTAAGCCATTTCTTGGATTGGTTTCATACACCCAACCACTCTGTTATGGCGATTCAACAGGATCGATTACCTTAACTGGATCGTCGGGCACCTCGCCTTATAAGTATTCAATTGATGGCATTAATTTTACTAGCATAGCTCAAATCAATAATATTGCTGGTGGTACATACACCATTTATATAACGGATGCAAATTCTTGTCCAAATGATACGGTCGTATTTTTTAACCAGCCGACACAAATCATCTCCAACTATAAGGCCGACACCGTTATTTGCTACGCCGATGCTACATCTATCATTGAGATCAATACAACTGGTGGCTTTCCTCCTTATCTCTATGCTTTTAATGGAGGGAGTTATAATTCGCAATCGATTTATTCTAATTTAAAACAAGGAAGCTATCCATATTTTGTGAAGGACAGTATCGGATGCGAAGTTATATTTAATGCCATTGTTCCTGGTCCTGACAGCGCATTACAAATTATAAAAAATATTAAAGATGTGCCTTGTTTTGAAACCAATACAGGATTTGCTAAACTCAGTTTGGTAGGAGGATGGCCACCTTACCAATATATTTGGAGTAATGGCAATATTGGACTTGATATGAATCCTGCTGGTGAAACACATACCTCTATAACTGTTAAAGATAATATGGGATGTGAGATTTCGGAACCTATCGATATTGAACAATTATTGTGCTGTAAAGCAGTTGTACCAAATGCATTTAGTCCGAATAATGATACAAAAAATGATGTATTACGTGTGCTCCCGATCAGCGAAATTCAATCTGTAAAATTTAGTGTTTTTGATCGGTGGGGTAAAAATATTTTTAGCACAAAAAACATTGCAGAATCATGGGACGGAAAATTCAATGGTGTAGATTGTGATGTAGATGTTTATTTTTATTATCTAGAGTATACCTGTCCTTTTCAAAAAGAAAAAGTAATTCAAAAGGGGGATATCACTTTAATTAGATAAAGACAATTATATCTATTGTGCTACCCATTGTTCAGGGTTCACTTTAAATGGCTGACCATTTGCACCCACCTTCCAAATTTCAAAATGAATTAAAGTGTTTCCATCTTCATCAGTTGATACTGTACCAATTGATTGTTTCATGCCCACTTTTGAACCTTTGGCCACATTCACTTTACTTAGTTTTGAATACACGGTATAAAACGATCCATGATTAATTAAAACAGTTTGTCCCATGCCAGGTACATTAATAATTGAGTTAACCTCACCTGAGTAAATAGCTCTTGCCGATGCACCTACACTTGTTTTGATATCAACACCATAATTTTCGGTTACCACATTAAACAAAGGATGTTTATTTTTTCCGAAATGCTCCGCAACATACCCCTTTTCAACTGGCCAAGGTAATTTACCTTTATTGGCTTCGAAGTTATTTGTTAGAGCTCTTTCTTCAGGCGTTAATGAGAACTTATAATCGTCTTTTTCCAAAGTACGAACATTCGGTTTAGAAGCTTCATTACTTGAAAACGAGCTCGTTTCGGAACTAGGTTTGTTCATTGCAATCACGGGTGTTTCCTTTTCAGCAATTGTTTTTACATAACGTGGATTGCCGTATGGTTGATTACTTGTTAAACGAATTTGTTCTCGTTCTTGACGTTTTTTGTCTTCAACCAATTGTCGTTGATATTCTTCCTGACGTTGCTTTTCAACCATGAGTTGACGTTGACGATCTTCTTGCTTTTGTTTTTCTAACGCCAATTGACGTTGCGTTTCTTCTTGTTTTTTACGCTCTATCGCTAATTGTCTTTCCTTTTCAATTCGTTTAGATTCAGCCAATTTAGAAGCACTTTTTTCGGCCTCTAATTGCTTTTTGCGTTCAACGGCTAAAGCTTGTTCTCTCGCCTCTCTTTCTTTTTTATCTTGAACTAATTTTCTTTCTTGATCTTCACGACGTTGTTTATCAGCTAGGGCTTGTTTCTCTTTTTCAATTTGTTGCTTTTTAGCAATGGCTAATTGTCTAGCTTCTTCATCTCGTTTTGCTTTTTCGGCAGCTAATGAAGCTTGATTCTTTTTTTCTTGCGCCATTCTCTTTTCCTTCTCAGCGGCCATTTTTCGCAATTTGTCTTGTTGAATTCGCTCTTCCATTGCTCTTTTTCGAGCAATTTCAATTTCTTTTTTAATCGCGCTCGAAATTGCCCTATTTAAATCTTCAGCTGCTTTTTTCTTTCTAGCTAAATCAACAATTAAATCTTTTTCTTTACCCTTGAGTTGTGTAACAATTCTATTTTTTTCAGCCGTCTCAGCTTCTAAAATTTTATTTTGCTGTTCTTGTGCCATCAATACAAAATCCTTTTTCTGTTTCTGCTGATTGAGTACGGTAATTTTATTATTTAACTGTTTGCCAGCTGAAGCTATTTTTACCGCTTGATCAGCACGATAGCTGCGATATTGTTTTACATATTGTAACCGTCGGGTTGCATCATTAAAAGAAGATGATGAAAACAAAAAGACAATCATATCAGATGAAGTCCTGTTTTTATAAGTATATCGAACCATTTCAGCGTATTGCTTTTTAAGGGTATCGAGTTGTGTTTTTAAGACAAACACATCTTTATTGGCTAGATTAATATTTTCTTCAATGATATTAATCTCATTATTGATATTGGCAATCAAAGATTGACGTGCGCTTAATTTGGTTTGTAAGGCTTGCAATTCAGAGAGGGAGGCTTTTTTATCTTTACGAAGTTCAGCTAATTCAAGACTTGTTCGTTTAATTTCTTCGAGAATAGACATTCGTTGACTCTCTAATTGCTCGCGCGATTGATTTTTTGTTTTTTGCGCAGATATACTAAAATTGATAAAAACTAGTAAGGCAATAAATATGTAATTTTTTATTCTCATCTTGAAGAAGGACAAAAATAATTTTTAAATAATAAGAAAATGCTAAATAGTTGATAAAACTTAAATGATATTGAAATTAGCGTATTTTAAGACATTGGCAATATCTCAATAATATTGTTTCCAACCTTGGTAAATAAATTTCATTCTATTTGATGATACTCCGATTATGTAAGATTAGAAATTGTACATGCATTAATTCCCTATGATGTTTAGCGGAGATAATAACTGAGCCTCAAGTATACAGACTGCTTCGTTCCTTGCAGTGACGACAGTTATTATTAGAACGTCTTTGCGAGGCTCCGCGAAGCAATCTGTTAGGGATAAATGAACTTCTACTCCATGTTTTGTATCCTCACAAAACATTTTCAAAATTTCGTATGATGAGCGACAAAATAGTTTTAGAGGCAATAAGTTTGTAAGGAAATAAACCTCGGGATGAATCGTAAGAATAAAATTTTCTTCTTCTTACCTTTTTTCTTGATAAAAAAGGCAACCAAAAAATCAAGACGAAAAAAAGGCGATTCCTTCGGATCAGTTTATGTTCTGCGCTGCACGCTATGTTGCGCGAATAATCATTTTCTAACCACAAAATTTCTCGTCGCACAACGCGATTCCGCTTGACCAATACTTATCGCTAGTTTTTCGTCAGTCTCCGTAGCAAAATTTGATTTAATAAGTATCGATTACTCTTTCAGAAATTTCTTACTCATCCCTTCACATTTGATATAATAAATACCATTTGCCAAATTGGAAATATCTAAAATAGATTTTTGATTCAATTTTAATTCGCC
>DAOOQH010000021.1:0-22230 GCA_035388625.1 Chitinophagaceae bacterium
ATGACCACGTTCAATTCCTATTGCTGACTCAATAGCAGCAAGAACCGGTACGATAGCATTGGTAGTACAGGAAGCAGCTGAGAAGATTCTTTCATTCTCATCATGGCTCTTCTCATTAACACCATACACTACATTAGGAATATCACCTTTACCTGGAGCAGTTAATAATACTTTATCAATTCCTTTAGCAAGCAGATGTTTGCCTAAGCCTTCACGATCGCGGGCCACACCGGTATTATCAACCAGTAATGCATTCGTAATACCATAAGCTGTGTAATCAATTGACTCCGGTGTTTTGGAAGCAATCATATGTATGGTATGTCCGTTTACAATTAATGCTTTCTTTTCAAAATCTTCAATAACAGTTCCCGGGAAAGGACCATGTACAGAATCATTACGTAATAATTCAGCACGTTTCGTTAATTCATCATCAGAATAGCTACGGGTAACAATAGCACGCAAGCGCAACTGCTCACCCTTACCAGCCTGAGAAACCAGCTCACGGGCCAAAACACGTCCGATACGTCCGAAACCATATAATACCACATCACGCGGAATCATCACACGCTTATCACGTCCGATAAATTCCTTCAGCTTATTGGTTAAAAAAGAATTTACATCATTACTGAATTCAGCACGCTCAGTTACCCACTCTGATCCTAAACGACCAATATCAATACGGGACGGAGCCAGATCGATGCGTTGTAATTCACGGGCAAGAATCAGTGTATCTCTAACAGAAATCGGTTTTTTAACAATTTCCTTAGCATACTGATGCAGATTCAGAATCTGACTAGCACTTCTGTCTACCAACTGGTTACGGAAGAGAATGAGTTCCACAGATTTGTCGAACCACAGTGTGCCGATGATATGAATGAGCTCAATGGCCGACTTTTCCTGTTCGATCCAGTCGCACAATTCCGTTTCATAGGTTGCCCCATTGGGGTTTAGTGTTGCTGTTGACATATTGTTTTTATTTATTTTAAAGATTTAGTAAGAATAAAGTTAAGAACTGTATGCCCTGATTGGCCGTGCAAAGATAAAATATAGGAAGTTTGTTATGAAAGTAATTTAAAGTACTTGTTGAAGAATCATAAAAAACTATTTTTGCACCGTCGTTTTCAACGAAATGACAATCCTTAAGTACCATGGTGGTTGTAGCTCAGTTGGTTAGAGCATCAGATTGTGATTCTGAGGGTCGTGGGTTCGAGACCCATCACTATCCCCCTAATAAAAAATGCTTCCATAACGGAAGCATTTTTTATTTCTATCTGAAGTTTAATTATTATTAATCCAAGATAAACGGATACTCATCTGAATAAATATCTTTGTAAACTTCGCTTATATCTGGATAAGGAGAGTTTTCGGCAAAATCGACAGCATCATCCACTTCAGCTTTTACCTTGTCGTTGATTGCTTCAATTTCAACATCTGTAGCATATTGCTTTTCTCGAATAACTCTTAATACATGTTCAATTGGATCTTTTTCTTTATACTCTTCCAATTCTTCTTTGGTTCTATATTTTGCTGGGTCACTCATACTATGACCCTTATATCGATAGGTTTTAATTTCAAGTAATGTTGGTCCCTCACCATTTCTTGCTCTGCGAACAGCACGTTCAATTCCATCATGAACCGCTTCAGGACTCATACCATCAACACTATCACCAGGCATATCATAGGCATCAGCAAATTTGTAAATATCTAAAACATTACTTGTTCGCTCAACCGATGTTCCCATTGCGTAATAGTTATTTTCACAAATAAAAATCACTGGCAATTTCCATGTCATTGCCATATTAAATGTTTCATGTAACATACCTTGACGAGCAGCACCATCTCCAAAAAAGCAAATGGTAACGGCATCACTACCTTTGTACTGCTCAGCAAAAGCAATCCCAGCACCTAATCCAATTTGTCCACCGACTATACCATGTCCCCCAAAAAATTTCTTTTCTTTTGAAAAAAAGTGCATACTTCCTCCTTTTCCTTTTGTGCAACCCGTAGCTTTACCATATAATTCAGCCATACATTCACGAGATGTCATTCCTTTTGCAATTGCCAAACCATGATCACGATAAGCGGTAATCATATTATCGTCATCTCTAATGGCTGTCATACAACCAGCGCTAACCGCCTCTTGACCAATATATAAATGGCAGAAACCTCTAATCTTTTGCATGCCATAAAGTTGACCAGTTTTCTCTTCAAATTTCCGTTGAAGTAGCATAATCT
Source organism: Chitinophagaceae bacterium (assembly GCA_035388625.1). Lineage (GTDB taxonomy): Bacteria > Bacteroidota > Bacteroidia > Chitinophagales > Chitinophagaceae > OLB11. The sequence goes on from DAOOQH010000021.1 coordinate 2,236, forward strand.
CATACCAATACAAATAAGTTTCTTTACCGAATGTTGTAGCCACAGATTTAAAATTTTAGAAAACGAAGATAAGATCAAATAATTAATTAGGCAACGTCAAATTATGAGAATTCTGTAATATCTATTGGAATCTTATATTTCATATTAGAATCCAACATGAAAGTGATAAATTAGTGATACAATATACCAATAGAAAAAGGTTACTCGTGTAAGTAACCTCTTTGATTTCAATTTTATAATTTTAATTGGCGAACTACAATTTATAGCTAAATCCAACATTCAAAACTTGCTTAAGTTGCCACCAACCTAACGGACCGTAAGCTGGTGTTGCAATACCATTTACAGTTTCTGTTTTGTTCTTTAAACCAGGTTGGTCATTATCATAAATCATAGTGAAGCCTAAACCTGCACCTATAAATTTGCTGATTTTCATCGCGAAGAAATTATCCCATAATATATCTATATTTCCTGGATTATCTTTACGTACATAACCTCCAGGCATCGTTTTATTCTTTGCTAGGTAATTTGAGTATAAATCTAAACGAGTATTATACATAATATTTTTCGTCAAGTTTGTTTTATACTTTGCAGTTAAGTAGGCACCTAATTCTAAGCGTGATGTTTTACCTTGTTCAACACCATAAGCTGCCTGCAACGCCGTATACTTTGATTTTACAGTGGTAAAACGACCAGCTAATGGAGAAAAGAAAACAGAGAAATGGTCATTTGGTCTGTACTCAGCACCAAGTGCTAGCGTGATATAAGCAGGTGCTAAAAATTCTGAGATTGGGTTTGTTTCCCAATTCGCATCTTCGTAATTATAACCTTTTGTAAATTGAGATTGAAAACGAAGTAATCCCATTAAGTATGTACTACGTTTTAATTTACTTTTTGAAGTTGTCCAATTTTTAGGTTGTAATCCATATCTTGAAGAGAAGTCTATACGGTCATCTAATTTTCGAGGAACAAAATTATTAGAGGCTACATAATTCAAACCATAATATAAGTCTAAGGTATTTTCAAAAATTTTATTCCCTTTAATACGGGTTAGATATCCATTAAACTGTCCATTAGCAGCAAGAGACATTCTTTCACCTCCTGCAGCCCAATTTTCAAGCATGGCTTGATTTAAACCAATGTTTAAAAGCCCGCCTTTCGTCCAACCTTCATTCTTCGCTTCAACTTTCCGTTTCATATCCTTTTGAAGTTCATCAGATTTTTTATCTGCTTGTGCCATCGATTGCGTAGCAATTGCTAAGCATAAAATTGTAAAGATTTTTTTCATTTTTATTAGTGTTTTTTTTGAGGCGCAAAAATGCCACCATTTTCAATTGGTGGCATTTTTACATATTAGATTAACATTCTTTTATTTCTTTAATGAATCTCTGATTTCCATAAGCAATACATCTGTACTAGATGGAGCTGCAGGCGCTTCAGCTTCTTTCTTTTTCATTTTGTTTAGAGCTTTAATGATAACAAAAACGACTAAAGCAACTATTGCAAACTCGATGGCAACTGTTACAAAACTCCCCCATTTAATTGCTACTTCCGGCACTGCAGCAACCGTTGTTCCGTCAGCATTCTTAATTGCATCGGTTCCAGCTTTAAGCATAATTTTCTTATCGTTAAAGTCGGTTCCGCCTGTTAGCATTCCGATGGCTGGCATAACCATTCCATCTATAAATGAAGTGACAACTTTTCCAAATGCGCCTCCCATAACTACCGCTACGGCAAGGTCGACTAAATTGCCTTTAAGGGCAAATTCTTTAAATTCTTTGATAAATGACATTTTTTAGTGTTTTTGATAAGCGGTAAAAGTAAAAATAAAAATGACATTTTTATATTTTATTGCTTTTTTAATCCCGGAAATTTCATTTTAAACGACTTAAGCGTTGTAAGTAATTGTTCAGCCACTAAATAATTTTTATACCAATTTTGATCTGATGGTATAATATGCCAAGCTGTTTTATTACAATTCGTAAATACATCTTGATACATTTTCATATAGGTTTCCCATAATTCAGATTCCTTCAAATCATTTTCATTGTACTTCCACATCTTTTCAGGAATTTGCATTCTTTCTTCAAGTCGAAGCTTTTGTTCTTCATGTGAAATATGTAAATAAAACTTAAGTATGGTTGTATTGTTATTGACTTCAATTAAAGATTCAAAATTATTGATAGCGACAAATCTTTTTTTAGCGGTTGTATCATCAATCCATTCATGAACCCTTGTAATTAAAACATCCTCATAATGCGATCGATTATGCACATGAATCATTCCTTTGGCGGGTGTATGTTGGTGTATTCGCCATAAAAAATCGCGTGCTAACTCATCGCTAGTTGGTGCCTTCCATGACTTAACTTGAATTCCTTGTGGGTTCACTGAAGTAAATACATCGCGAATGAGTCCATCTTTTCCAGAAGCATCCATTCCTTGAATGATGACTAATAAAGAATGTTTATTTTCGGCATACATCAAATTTTGCAAGGTTTCAATTTCTTGTAACATAGCATTTGTTTTTTGCTTTGTTTTCTCTTTGTCTAAACCCTTTGGTGCTCGAGTTTGAATATTATTTAATACTATTTTTTCCATTTATTTGACTGATTTAATTATTTACGTGAAGGATATTAGAATTGGTAAATATAAATAAACTTCGTTTGATATTGTGAGCGTATAAAATTGCGAAAATGAGTCGATCGTTTATTCAGAAAACGTTTAATCACTTATTACAAAAAAAGCATCCTTATATAAGGATGCTCACTTTATAGTAAAGAACTATTTTGAAATTATTCTTTGTCTTTATCTCCGCCGCCAAACATGCCTTTCAATTTTCCAAAAGCATCTTTCGCTAATTCTTCCGCTTTGTCTGCTGCATCGCTTAGTTTATCTTTTGCTTGTTCAGCAAAATCTTCCATTTTATCTTTAGCTTGGTCGGCAAAATCTTCCACTTTATCTTTAGCGGCTTCTGCAAAATCAGTCGCCTTTTCAGTCAATGTTTCTTCTTTCACTTCACCTTTAGCTCCTGAAAACATGGCATCTAAGTTTCCTGATAAAGATGAAGGTAATTTAGATTTTACAAAATCCATTACAACAGACATTGTTTTTGAAGCTTGTTCAGCGCTAAGACCTACCTCTGAAGTAAGCTTGTTTATTAATTCTTGCATTTTTTAAGTTTTTACGTTTTAAATTATCTGCAATATTAAGTATAATAATTAAAAACAAAGGGCAAATATTTTATCTTAACCTAAGTCTAATTTAAGGTTTGTACCCTACATTTGCGAAAAATTAAATATGAAAAGATTACTCTTGATTCTACTTGCTTTAACGCCTTTTGTGGGTATTGCACAATATAAATATTATACAGATTCATCTTACAATCAAACCTTTAGTTTTCTAACAAGTTCAACCTCTGTAAATAATAATCAATTTTGGGATGATCCTGAATTTGCCATTCCACTTGGATTTTCATTTCATTTATTTAATGATACTACTGATACGATTCATATTTCAAGTGAACTTGGTTATGGTGCATTCATAACCACAGATTCATTTACCTCTTCATCAAATTCTGCAACTGGCATTATTGCTCATGGCAGTGATTTGCAGGATTTTGACACCTCCGAAAATAGCAGCTTTTCGCCTATCTCCTATTCATTGAGTGGTGTTTCTCCTTCACGCATTTTTAAACTTGAATGGAAAAATGCTGGATTCTATAATGCGATAGACGATAGCACTTATACCGATACATTGAATCTACAATTATGGTTATACGAAGGTAGTGATATCATTGAAATGAGATTTGGTAACGGCAATTATACCTCTAATAATGTTTTATTATATGATGGCGGACCAGGCCCTTGGGTTGGTTTATTTGATTCGGCAGATATTAATTTTGATACGCGTATTTGCTATTTCCTTACTGATAGTGTAAACACCCCTCAATTAGATTCAGCTGCAAGTCCATATTCATTGCCACTGCCACCGGGTATGATTGGAAATCCCGCTGCTGGCTCAGTTTATCAATTTAAACCAGTTAAAAATGGAGGAACTGTTGGTTATTCTACATTAAAGAAAACCATCTCTCATGAAATCAATTATTTTACTGATCGAAATGAATTACGAATTGACGTGTTTAATGATGAACGCTTTCAATATACAATACAAGATATTCAAGGGAAGGTAATTGCAAGAGGTAAGGTTGAAAAAGGAAGAAAAATAATTGAAACCCAATTGCTTTCAAAAGGTATGTATATTGTTAATCTGCAATCAGGTAAAGAGAATACAAGTTTTAAATTTGTAAGATAAAAACGATCTAAGCAGAGCAAATAATTGATTCAAATTATTAGTCAATTCAATTGACAAATTATCAATTTGAAAAATTATCTTTGCGGCCTTATGGCGATAGAACAAAACAAATTACAATCTATTATTTCGCATTGCAAGGAGTATGGATTTATTTTTCCGAGTAGTGAAATCTATGACGGACTTTCAGCGGTTTACGATTATGGTCAATGGGGCGTTGAACTGAAAAAAAATATTAAAGATGCTTGGTGGAAAAGCATGGTGTACATGAATGAAAATATTGTGGGTTTAGACTCTGCTATTTTTATGCATCCAACCATATGGAAAGCCAGTGGACATGTAGACAATTTTAGTGATCCGATGATCGATAATTTAGATAGTAAAAAAAGATATCGTGTCGATCATTTAATAGAAGGATATATTGAATCAATTGCTGACAACCCTTCAAAGGGCGAATCGATATTAAAAGAAATGGATCTTTTATTATCAAAAGATGATTTTGCTGGTTTAAAAAATTTAATTGTAGAGAACGACATGAAATGCCCAATTAGCGGCACTTGTAATTGGACGGATGTTCGACAATTTAATTTGATGTTTGCCACTCAACTAGGTTCAGTGGCTGAAGAATCTGATACGATTTATTTACGTCCAGAAACAGCTCAAGGAATATTCGTCAATTTTTTAAATGTCCAAAAATCGGGACGGATGAAAATCCCATTTGGTATCGCTCAAATTGGGAAGGCATTTAGAAATGAAATTGTAGCAAGAGGTTTCATTTTCAGAATGAGAGAATTTGAACAAATGGAGATGCAGTTTTTTGTTCGACCTGGAACCCAGAAAGAATGGTACGAAACATGGAAGCAAACAAGAATGCAATGGCATTTAGATTTAGGTATTTCAAAAGATAAATATCGCTTTCATGATCACGTAAAATTGGCCCACTATGCTGATGCGGCCTGTGATATTGAATATGATTTTCCAATGGGTTTCAAAGAAGTTGAAGGTATACATTCACGTGGTGATTTTGATTTAACTCAACATCAAACGTATAGTAAAAAAAAGCAAGTTTATTTTGATAATGATATTGATGAAACAACTGGCAAAGCTTATGGAAACTATATTCCTTATGTTATTGAAACTTCAATTGGCTTAGATAGAACCATATTACTTGTTTTAAGTGAAGCGTATACTGAAGAAGATTTAAGCACACCAGAAAAGGAGGATAGTCGCGTTGTTTTAAAATTCCCTAATAAACTAGCTCCTATTAAACTCGCGATTTTACCATTGGTAAAAAAAGATGGATTAGCCGAATTAGCTAAAGATTTGATGCAATCCTGCAAAGAAAGCTTTATCTGTTTTTACGAAGAAAAAGATAGTATAGGAAAGCGATATCGCCGAATGGACGCACTTGGAACACCCTTTTGCGTTACCATCGATCATCAAACTAAAGAAGACGGCACAGTAACCATACGTTATCGAGATAGCATGGAACAAGAACGAATTCATATGAATAGTGTCAAGGATTTAGTATTGAAAGCCATTCAATAGTGAAGGCGAACATTCAACAAGTTGAGTATCTGGTTGAAATAAATTGAGGGTATCAAAGAGAAATAATAAAGTATGTCAAAACTGATTAACTGTTCTATCATCACCATCGGAGATGAACTTCTTATAGGACAAACTATTGATACCAACTCAGCATGGATAGCACAACAATTGAATGAAATTGGAATTTGGGTAAAACGGCGTCTTGCTATTGGTGATGTTAGGGAAGATATCTTGGCTGCGTTGCAACAAGAATCAAACTATGCTGATCTTATTATTATTACTGGTGGTTTAGGACCAACAGCAGATGATATTACGAAACCCGTTTTATGTGAATATTTTGGAAGTTCACTTGTTCAAAATCAAAAAATTTTAGATCATGTAACCGAAATATTTAAAGTCCGAAATCGCCCTATGCTTGAAGTCAATCTTTTGCAAGCTATGGTACCAAGCAATTGCAGTGTTCTTTTTAATGAAGTTGGTACCGCTGCGGGCATGTGGTTTGAAAAAGATGGCAAGGTGTATATTTCATTACCGGGCGTTCCATTTGAAATGCAACATATAATATCAACTAAAGCACTTCCCAAATTAAAATCATATTTTACGACTCCAAGAATATTACATCGCACCATCGTTACCTCAGGTGAAGGCGAAAGTTTTATTGCCAATAGATTGATTGAATTTGAAAGTAAATTACCAGATTATATCAAACTTGCATATTTACCTAAACTAGGGATTGTAAAATTAAGACTAACTGCGCTTGATATTTTAGATAGTGAAATCGATTTCTATTTTGATGAATTAAAAAATCAAATCGCAAATATTATTGTGTCAGATAAGGATATCGAAATTGAAGAGGCAATTTATAATTTGCTTTTAGAGAAAAATGAAACCTTATCAATTGCAGAAAGTTGCACAGGTGGTGGACTCAGTGCGCGAATTACAAGTATCAAAGGTTCATCAAACATATTTAAAGGTGGACTTATACCATATAGTATAGAAAGTAAGATCAATGTATTAGGTGTAAAAAAAGAGACCATAGATCAGCACACGGTAATTAGTTCTGAAACCGTTGAGGAAATGGCAGAACTATGCCGACTAAAATTGAAATCGACTTATGCCCTCTCCGTTAGTGGACATTTAGAAAAACAAGAAAACGAAACTTTCGTTTGGATAGGTTTATCAAAACAGGGAAAAACACTTTCTAAAAAAGTGAATGTATTTTATGATAGGGAGAAAAATGGGATAATGATAACCAATACAGCTTTGAATTTATTAAGGCTATTTATTCTTGATCGAATATAAATTTTCAGAAACTCGAAACCAAAATTTTAAATATTTCCCAACCTTATCAAATCAATTTTAGACTATGATCTAAAAATAATTTGGAAGATTGTACTAAAATTTTACCTTTGCAATAAGTTAGACTGATCTAACTATTAATTTTTAAGACATGAACTTTAATAATGGCGAATCAAAAAGTTTAGAAGAAGTACATGGTACTGTTGAAACCGCGAATAAAAAAGGGGTATGGCGCAAAATGCTTGCCTTTCTGGGACCTGCCTACTTGGTTTCAGTTGGATATATGGATCCAGGCAATTGGGCAACCGATCTCGAAGGAGGTAGTCGTTATGGTTATGCATTAATTTGGGTATTGGTTATGAGTAATATCATGGCTATTGTGCTGCAATCGCTTTGTGCTCGCTTAGGCATTATTTACAAAAAAGATCTAGCACAGGTTAATCGAGAAACCTATCCCAAACTCATTAATTTTTGCTTGTATATTCTTGCAGAATTAGCTATCGCCGCAACCGATTTAGCAGAAGTGATTGGTATGGCAATTGGTTTAAATTTACTATTTGGCTTACCAATGATATGGGGGGTATCAATTACAATACTTGATACTTTTTTACTATTATATCTTCAAAAATTAGGCATTCGAAAAATGGAAGCATTTATAATCAGTCTGATTGCGATTATTTTTGTCTCGTTTGCGATTGAATTATTTTTTGTGAAGCCTGTTCTATCTGAAATCCTTGCAGGTGTTAAACCTAGTCTGCCTGATGACTATGCTTTATATATTGCTATTGGAATTATAGGCGCAACCGTTATGCCTCATAATTTGTATCTTCATTCAGCACTGGTGCAAACTCGCAAAATTGGAGATGATGACGAATCGAAAAAGAAAGCTTTAAAATGGAATTTCATTGATAGTGCTGTAGCCCTCAACTTAGCCCTATTTGTAAATGCAGCCATTCTCATTTTAGCAGCGGCAGTTTTTCATAAAAATGGCATGAATGAAGTTGCGAGTATTGAAGATGCCCATAAATTATTAGCACCTTTAGTGGGTAATAAATTAGCGCCTATTTTATTTGCTGTTGCACTTATTGCAGCCGGACAAAGTAGCACAGTTACTGGCACGTTAGCTGGACAAATTGTAATGGAAGGTTATTTACAAATAAGAATCAATCCTTGGGTGCGACGTCTAATTACTCGAGCTGTTGCAGTAATACCAGCATTTATAGTGATATTAATTGCTGGAGAAGATAAAATGACTGACCTCCTTATTTTAAGTCAGGTAATCTTAAGTATTCAACTTGCCTTTGCAGTCATACCATTAATTTATTCTGTCAGTAATAAAAGAATGATGAAAAACTTTGTTATTAAACCTTGGCTTATCATATTGTCGGTAATAATAGCTGGTGTTATTTTATTTCTCAACCTGAAGATGGTAATGGGAAAATCGATCAGTTTTTTAACCGAAACTGATAATCTATTTTACAAAATAATTTTAATTGTTGGTTTAATATTGTTTTATATTTTACTCCTTGTTACAATATTCTATCCACTTTTTTTCAAAAAGAAACTTGTTGAGGAGAACAGCATTCATGACGCAGATTTGAGTCTTGAAACAATTGAAATTAAAGATTATCAACGAATTGCTCTTGCACTTGATTTTAGTCATATTGATCAACGAATACTTTCACATGGTTTAAAACAGGGGACTCAAGAAGCTGAATATTTATTGATTCATGTTGTAGAAAGTGCAAGTGCGAAAATACTTGGACCCAATACAGCAGATCGAGAGGCTTTGCGTGATAGAGAGCAATTAATGCAATACGCCCAAGTTTTAGAAAAGATGAACAAGAAGGCAAGTATTCATCTTGGTTTTAGAAATAGAGTGGATGAAATAGCTCGAATTTGTACTGAAGAAAAAGCCGATTTGCTGATCATGGGTGCTCATGGGCATAGTGGCATTTCAGATTTTATTTATGGGCAAACGATAGAAAGTGTTAGGCATAAAGTAAATATTCCTGTGCTAATTGTTAGTTAGGATATCGAGTGTTATTATGAAGTGTATGGTTGATAGATTCGAGACCTTGTATTTTGAGTAAGGCACGGGTTATAAACCCGCTCCAGCAGTGAAGTGTATGGTTGTAAGATTCAAGACCTTGTATTTTGAGTAAGGCACGGGTTACAAACCCGCGCCAGCAGTGTAATCCCTAAAATCTGTAATTCAGACAAAATAATCTGAATCACGGATTAAACTGATTAAAAGATGGGCACGGATTGAATGCAGGGAAAGTGCTCGATAGTATCATACATTATCTTAAATTTCGTGATCAAATCCGCGTAATCAGTTTAATCCCTAAAATCCGTGATTCAGACAAACTTATCAATCACAATAATTGCATGAATCTCATTTATTCTTTTTACTTTGAGAATTCAATTAACACGAATGAAAATATTATTTGTCTGTCTAGGAAATATTTGTCGATCCCCAATTGCCGAAGGCGTTTTTAAATCACTTTGTGAACAAGAAAAAATCGAATGTTTAGTTGAAAGCGCAGGCACGCAGTCTTATCATATAGGAGAATCGCCTCATCGATATTCAATTTTAGTTTGCAATGAAAAAGGTATTGATATTAGTGAACAGCGGGCTAGAAAATTTAAATTAGAAGATATTGAACACTTCGATAAAATTTATGCTTTGGCAAACGATGTATATGATGAAATAAAAAAGATAAGTGGAAATCAATTTAACGAGAACAAAATCGAACTCTTTCTCCATCAAGCTTATCCAAATGAAAACCGTTCTGTTAAAGATCCATGGTATGGAAATTTAGATGGCTATTATGAAGTTTTTGATGAAATTAAATTTGGATGTGAAGCTATTCTTCAATATCATAAAAAGTTTGTCTAAATGATTGACCGAGATTTTGGATTAGGTCGGATGCGATCAAACTCTCTTCAGTTTGTAAGGATGAAGATATATCGCCAGACAAAGCATGCAAGTAAACACCCATTAATGCAGCTAATTCCATATCTTGATATTGAGCATACAAACCCGTAATGATACCAGACAATACATCTCCACTTCCTCCAGTTGCCATACCTGGATTACCAATGATATTAAAATAGGTTAATCCTTTTGGTGTAGAAATTGATGTAAACCGACCTTTGAGTACAATGTATAAGTTATACTGGATTGACATTTCAATTTGCAATTTATTTCTTTCATAAGAAGTTTCACATGATCCAAATAATCGATCAAATTCCTTAGGATGAGGTGTTAGTATACTGTGCTTTGGAATATCATGTAATAAATGTTTATTCGCTGCTATGATATTTAATGCATCTGCATCTAACAAAATTGGATGATTGACATTTTTAATTAGATAAGTTAATAAATTAGTTGATTGCGCCCCAGTGCCAAGTCCACAGCCAATGCCTATAGAATTAAACTGATCTATTTTTAGGTGGAAGTCTATCTCATTGTTTGAATACGTTTCAGTCATGGCTTCGGGAACCGCCATTTGAAGAATACTGTTTTCAATTTCAGGAATATAAACAGTTACAAGACCTGCACCGCTTCTCAAACAAGACTTGCTTGCCAATATACATGCACCCATTTTATGATGTGAACCTGCTACAATAAGCGCATGTCCGTAGCTACCTTTATGCGAAAATGGCATTCGCTTTTTATAATGTGATTGAATGTCGGATTTTGATAAAATAAATAATGATGAGGATTGAGATTCAAGAAATTTAGGATGAAGTTGAATATCTAAAACAACAATTTCCCCACAGCACAAACCTGTTTCAGGATATAAAAACGATAGCTTAAATTGTTGAAAAGTTAAGGTGTAATTTGCTTGAATACAATCACCAATTTCAGTTGAACAATCAGCAGGAAGGCCCGATGGAATATCAATACTCAACACGATATTTGGACAAACATTTATTTTATTGATCATTTGTAATTCAATGCCATCTGCCTTTCTATTGAGACCAGTTCCGAAAATTGCATCGATAATAATTGCATCTTTTGCAATTTGAAATTCATCATGTGCATTTACAATACATGAGGGATAAAGCGATCGAATTTTATTTAAGTTATGGATATTATCTTCACTTCTCTGATCACTTTCAATTAATATAATGGTTACATGATAGGCATTTGTTAAAAGCAATCGGCCAATCGCTAAGCCATCACCGCCATTATTGCCTGATCCACAAAAAATAATAAAATGAGTATTGGTATTATTCCATTTTTTAGTAATCCAAGAAACACATTGTTGGGCAGCGCGTTCCATTAACATGATGGATGAAATGGGCTCACGTTGCATTGTGAATTGATCCCAAGCTTTAATTTGTTTTGCTGTAAATTATGGATTCATGCCTGTTGATAAAGGTAATAAATTTTGGTGTAAGATTTGAAACTATGTTGGAAAGCCATTTCGTCGTTTGTTGAATATTGAATAAGAGTTGAACGGTGCCATCGCCCATTTGTTGAATAATGAATGAAAAGCTGACCCACAAAAGAAAATGAAGTAAGAAGAACGCCAATTTAGTTTTATAAAATCGGCTATTACAATTAAAAAATCTGGCTATATTTACACCTCACAATTATTTAAACATGCAAAAAGCCTTATTTATTTCATTTCTGTTCATGACAACACAAATAGCTGCTCAACGACCAATTCAAAAATTACAATTGCCTGAAACAAGAAAAGAAACCACTCAAGATGTATACTTTGGAAAAACTGTAACAGACCCTTATCGTTGGCTTGAAGATGACAATTCAACAGAAACAAAAGCTTGGGTTCAAATTCAAAATGGTGCAACAAGACATTATCTTGATCAAATTCGTGGACTTGAAGATTTGAAAAAAGAATTAGGACAAATGTGGAACTATGAAAAATATAGTAACCCGAAAAAAGAAGGTAATTTAATTTTATTCAGTAAAAATGATGGCTTGCAAAACCAAAGTGTTGTTTATATGCAACAAGGCCTTGATGGCACGCCGGTTGAATTATTAAATCCAAATACAATGAATTCGCAAGGCACCTCTTCAATCGGGAGTATGTCATTGTCTAAAAGTCAAATGTACTGTGCCTATAGTATTTCAGATGCAGGAAGTGATTGGCAGGATATTTATATAATGAATGTTGGCACCAAAGAAAAGTTGAAAGAAGTGATTAAATATTCAAAATTTAGTGATATTTCATGGAAAGGCGATGAAGGATTTTATTATAGTGGATATGATCAACCTAAAGAAAAAGATAAATTTTCGGCAAAAACAGAATATCAAAAAATATTTTTTCATAAAATAGGAACAGCTCAAAGTCAAGATCAACTGGTTTATGAAGATAAAGCGAATCCATTGATGTATAAAGGTGCTGCATTAACTGAAGATGAACAATGGTTGATGTTGAGTTTATCACAAGGCACTGATGGAAGTGAATTGCAATTTTGGGATTTAAATGACAAGAATCAAAAATCGTTTAATTTATTGAGCAAAGGTTTTTCAACCAATCAAGAATTTGTTGACAATATCAATGGTTTGTTTGTGGTGTACACAAATTTAGATGCTCCAAATTATAGAGTTGTTTTAATGGATCCAAAAACAAAAGGTATTGAAGTATTAATTCCTGAAAAAGAAAATAAATTGGATGCTGTTCATCGAGTAGGGCAAAAATTATTTTGTAGTTACTTAGTGAATGCTTGTTCGCAAATTGATGTTTATGATTTGAATGGAAAATATGAATCTACAATAAAATTACCTGGCTTAGGCACTGTTACAGGTTTTAATGGTGGACGTAGAGACAAAGTAGCTTTTTATACCTACACATCGTACAATGTAGCGCCAACAATATATAAATATGATTTAGTTAGTGGAAAAAGTGAATTATTCCAAATAAAAAGTACGAACAATAATCAATCAAAAGCTCAAAGCACATCGGATATTACTAGCTTAGCTCCATCAAATACAGTTGTTGAACAAATTTGGTTTACAAGCAAGGATGGCACAAAAGTACCCATGTTTGTTTATCATAGAAAAGATATTGATTTAAAGAAAGGGCCGCATCCAGTACTTTTATATGGCTATGGTGGATTTAATATTTCGCTGACACCAAGCTTTAGTATTCCAATGAGTTATTTTGTTCAAAATGGAGGCGTGTATGTTTCTGTTTCATTGAGAGGCGGAAGTGAATTTGGTGAAAAATGGCATAAAAGTGGTATGTTAAGTCAAAAGCAAAATGTATTTGATGATTTTATTTCAGCAGCTGAATATTTGATTGCAAATAAAATTACAACTCCTCAAAAATTGGCAATCCATGGAAGAAGTAACGGAGGATTGTTAGTAGGCGCTTGCATGACGCAAAGACCTGAATTATTTAAAGTGGCATTACCTGGTGTAGGTGTACTTGATATGCTTCGTTATCATAAATTTACCGTAGGTTGGGGCTGGGCTGTAGAGTACGGCAGTAGCGATAACAAAAAAGATTTTGAATATTTGTTTAAATACTCGCCACTTCATAATGTAAAAAAAGATATGCCTTATCCAGCAACAATGATTACCACAGCTGATCATGATGATCGAGCTGTTCCTGCCCACTCATTTAAATTTGCTGCTACTTTGCAAGAAAATTATAAAGGTGAGAACCCAATGCTCATTCGGATTGATACAGAGGCTGGACATGGTGCTGGCAAACCAACTTCAAAACAAATTGAAGAATGGGGTGATGTATTAGGTTTTACAATGCACCATTTAGGAATGAAAGTATATAAATTCTAAGCTTTTGAAATCAGCCCTCATTTTTATTACATGTTTACTTACAGCCTATTTGGGTGGTTCACAAAGTTTACAAAATTCAAAAAAGATAATTGAGGATTTATGTTCGTCGGAATTTAAAGGAAGAGGTTATGTTGACAATGGTGTAAATAAAGCTGCGAACTATTTAGAAGCTCAGTTTAAAAATCTGAAACTTAAAAAATTTGGAAAAGAGTATAGTCAACCTTACGCGTTTCCAGTAAATACACATCCCTATCCAATTCAATGCAAACTTGATGATATTGAGCAAGAGGTTGGTTATCAATTTTTAGTTGACGCTGGCAGTCAATCTATATCAGGTAAATTTAACCTGTTGCATTTTAATATGAATGACAGTTTAGAAAGGGTATTACTTTATAAAAAAATTGAAAAAGGATTTGAAAAAGAAGATGCCCTCGTAATGCATCATTTTGGTTCAAAAGACCATTCAATTTATGATAGTTGCAAACAATATCAACACTACCCTTCCTTATTTATTAGAACAGAAGATAAAAAATTAACGCATACAATCTCTACCGAAACTGATGTTTATCCAAGTCTTATTTTTTTAGATAGTGTGATGATGAATAAAGAACAGATTGAAATTGAATTTAAAAATGAATTCATTAATGAATTTGTTTGTAAAAATTTGATTGGGTATATTAAAGGTAAAAAATCAGATTCGCTCATTGTTTATTCAGCTCATTACGATCATTTAGGCATGTTAGGAACAAATGCTATGTTTCCTGGTGCTAGTGATAATGCAAGCGGTGTAAGTATGATACTTTATTTGGCTGAGTATTTTTCGAAAAACAAACCACAATATAATACAGCGTTTATTTTGTTTAGTGGCGAAGAGGCAGGTTTAATTGGATCGCAATATTTTACAAGTTTTCCAACCTTCGATATTAAAAAAATTAAGATGCTCATTAATATTGATATCATGGGAAATGCCGAAAAAGGTATTGTGGTTGTGAATGGAGAGGTCTATAAAAAACAATTTGATTTATTGCAATCGATGAATGATTCACTTAAATTATTACCACAAGTTAGAATAAGAGGTAAAGCAAGAAATAGTGACCATTACTACTTTTCAGAGCAAGGAATTCCATCTATATTTATTTATTCGGATGGAGGTGTTGGTTATTATCATGATGTATATGATAAAGCCAATACGATAGCTCTTACCAATTATGAAGCCGTTGCCAAATTATTAATTGAGTTTTCAAAAAAATTATAGTTGATATTCTAGACTAAAAAAGCGTATTACCTTCATGCTCCAAAAGGAATTGTTTACGCCACAGTCCACCACTAAATCCAGTTAATTCACCTTTACTACCTACCACTCGGTGACAAGGAATGATAATTGGAATTGGGTTTTTACCATTTGCATTCGCTATGGCTCGAATTGCCAAAACATGGTTCATAGATCGTGCAAGTTGTAAATAAGAAACTTGACTACCATAAGAAATAGTTGATAATTGCTTCCAAACTGATTGTTGAAAGTCTGTACCATTTGGAGCTAAAGGAAGATTAAATTGAATTCTCTTCTTTGAAAAGTATTCATCTAATTGAATCACAGTTTCCTTTAATATATCATTTGTAGATGGTTGGCCAACAAGTTCTTGCTCAAATGAAATTGATAATAGTGAAAACTCATCTGCTTTTAGAACAAGCGAACCCAAGGGTGAATCGTGAAGAATTTGATACAATTAATAAATCAGTTTAAGATGAAGTAGCATTTGGCGCTTAATATTAAAATAAAAATACTAATATTCTAAAATTATTATCCTTGTTTATCATGATAAGCCATGAGTAATCAATAATTTCGCGTCAAAATTAAAAAAGTAAAACATGGCTAAGGAAATTGTAGTGAGCGGAATTCGTTCGACAGGTTTTTTACACATTGGCAATTATTTTGGTGCAATCAAAAATTATATCAAAATGCAAGATGCTTATCAATGCTATTTTTTTGTAGCGGATTATCATTCATTAACCACCCATCCTGATCCAGCTTCATTAAAGCCTAATGTATATAGGGTACTTGCCGAAAATATAGCCTGTGGTTTAGATCCTGAAAAAGTGGCTTTATACGTACAAAGCGATATTCCAGAAATACCAGAGCTCTATTTAATGCTGAACATGATGGCATATAAAGGTGAATTAGAAAAAACGGCTTCATTTAAAGATAAAGCTCGTGCCAATCCTGATAACGTAAATGCAGGATTATTAACTTACCCAACCTTAATGAGTGCGGACATTTTAATACATAAGGGACAATATGTTCCGGTTGGTAAAGACCAAGAACAACATTTAGAAATGGCAAGAAATTTCGCACAACGGTTTAATCATCGATATGGAGAACTTTTTCCAGAACCTTATCCTTTTAATTTTGGTGAGCAACTAGTAAAAATTCCAAGTTTAGATGGCAAGGGTAAAATGAGTAAAAGTGAAAATGAAAATGCTACTTTATATTTAGCTGACACTGATGAAATGATTCGAAAAAAAGTGATGAAAACTGTTTCAGGTGATGCACCAAAAGAAATGAATTCGGCTAAGCCAGAGGTGATCGAAAATATATTTTCATTGATGAAATTAGTAAGTAGTCACGATATTATTGAAAAATTCGAATCAGATTATAATGCATGTACTATAAGATATGGTGATATGAAAAAGCAGTTGGCCGAAGATATGGTTGCTTTTATTGCACCTATTCGCGAAAAGACAATTGCTATTCAAGAAGATAAAAATTACTTATATCAAATTATGAAAATGGGTAAAGAAAAAGCAAGAGAAAGTGCAAGTAAAACGCTAGAAGAAGCGCGAAAACACATGGGTATAAATTTTTATTGTTAATACCTTAAATAATCAAGGAATAGGAATTATTTTAGCAGACCCAATTCTAAAATATCCCTTCATCAAGACGTCTCAAAATTAATTATGGCAAAGAAAAAAATTATTAAGCACATTGCTATCGCAGGAAATATTGGTGCTGGAAAAACAACACTTACAAAAATTTTAGCAAAGCATTTTAATTGGTCACCACATTTTGAGGATGTTGAAAATAACCCCTATTTAAATGATTTTTATAATGATATGCATCGTTGGAGTTTTAATCTTCAGATCTTCTTTTTAAATAGTCGATTACGTCAATTGGTTGATATTCAAAAAGGTGATCAAGTTGTGATTCAAGATAGAACCATTTATGAAGATGCATATATTTTTGCGCCCAATTTGCATGAAATGGGATTGATGACAAAACGTGATTTTGAAAATTATAAAAACTTTTTTGAAACACTTAAGAGTATGGTTAATCCACCAGATCTGCTTATCTATTTAAAGGCAAGTGTACCCACATTGGTTGGTCAAATTCAAAAACGAGGTCGAGAATATGAAGAAAATATTCGTTTAGATTATTTAAAAAGATTGAATGAATATTATAATAATTGGCTTGATAAATATGAAGATGGCAGAATGATTGTGATTGATATTGATAAGATTAATTATGCAGATAATAAAGAAGATCTAGCGAAAGTGATTGGTATTATTGAAGCAGAAGTCAATGGTTTGTTTTAATTTTTAAGTTTGTAAAATAATTGTTCCTATTCATCGTTTTAGATTAAATCTAATGCCATGAATTATATTCTGTTTTTTAGTTCTTCTATTTTAGTTGGTATCACAAATAGTGCTTTCTCAATTAGCTTGCAAGAAGCATTGACAAATAAGCAAATTAAAATTAGTGTAACAGCTAATTCAGCCAATAACAATCCATCTGCCTCATCTCATACAGGCAAATGTTTAAAATTAGATTTCAATAATGCTTCTCAAAATGCGATCCAAATCATCATTGAAAATGCAATTGTTTTCGAGAATCAAGAAGTAAAAAATCAAGATTTAATTTCTTGTGAGCGAAAAGAAATTAACTTATCCGGCAATCAAAATAAAACCATTTACATGAATGCGCTTTGCTATGAAAAAAACAATTCATCTCCCTCACCCCTTGATACTTTTAAATTTAAATTGAAAGAATCGGGCAGTATTGAGCGACTTTGTCAATTATTATCGAAACAAAAAAACTTTGGCAATACAGCACAACAAGCTATGTGGTGCTTTACAAACAATGCTTCAATAAACGATATGATTGACACGCATGAAGATCAACTCGTTGAAGACGAACTAATAAAATTTGTAGCTAATGAAAAAGGGATACCATCGCCACAGCGAAAAACAACACCGATAAGAATACTTCGTTATGCTATTGAAACTGAAGGCAGTTATACGCAATGGGTTGAAAAGCCAATTAAAATCGGCATTTATATTACAGATAGTACCAACACCATTTTAATTACTTTAATGCCAGAAGAAATTGAAAATAGAATCAACGGCAAATTGAAATATAGCTATGGTTATAGAGGTTTGTTACCAAAAGGCAAATACTATTTACAAGCTAAAATAAACGGTGAATGGAAAAAAGAAAAGGAAATAATTGTGGATGATAATCAATCATGAAAATAATTAGACATTAAATCTGAAGTGCATTACATCTCCATCTTTTACAATATATTCTTTACCCTCAATACGCAATTTACCAACTTCTTTACATGCAGTTTCGCCACCGTATTGAATAAAATCGTCGTAAGCGATAACCTCTGCTTTAATAAATCCTTTTTCAAAATCAGTATGAATGACACTTGCTGCTTGAGGTGCTTTCCAGCCTGTATGTATAGTCCATGCTCTTACCTCTTGAACACCTGCTGTGAAATAAGTAATTAAATTAAGTAATGAATAAGCTGAACGAATCAATCGATTTAAGCCAGGCTCAGTTAGTTTATATTCATCTAAAAATAATTGTTTATCATCCTCATTATCCATTTCTGAAATTTGTGCTTCAATAGAATTATTCATAACAATGACATCACTACCATCTTTTTTAACAGCTTCAGTTAGAGCAACAGAAAACTTATTACCTGTATGTATTGAGGCTTCATCTACATTGGCTACATATAAAACAGGTTTATCACTTAGTAAACATAAATCACTGATAGCCACTTTTTCTTCAGCCGATAATCCTAGTTCACGAACGTTTTTTCCATTATCTAATTGTTCTTTGCAACGATGAACAATTTCAAGTTCCACTTTTGATTTAGCATCACCAGCCTTTGCCATTTTTTCGAGACGTCCAATTTTCTTCTCGATACTCTCTAAATCTTTCAATTGTAATTCTGTGTCAATAATATCTTTATCAGCAACCGGATTGATTGGACCTTCTTCACGTAAAATATTCTCATCTTCAAAACAACGAATCACATGAACAATCGCATCCACTTCTCTAATATTTGCAAGGAACTTATTGCCTAATCCTTCGCCTTTACTTGCACCTTTTACAAGACCAGCAATATCAACAAATTCAATAGTAGTTGGCACCACCCTATCTGGCTTTACTATTTCAGCTAATTTGTCCATACGAATATCTGGCACATCTACTTGCCCTACATTTGGATCGATTGTACAAAAACGATAGTTTGAAGCTTGTGCTTGTGCACTATTACTAACTGCGTTAAAAAGAGTTGATTTACCTACATTCGGGAGTCCTACAATACCTACTTGCAATGCCATATCTTATTTATTTCTGATTTTGAATGGGCGCAAAGGTAATATAAATCATCTTGAAAAATAGATGAATTAAACATTTGATTTGAACACTCGCTTTTAAGCCTTAGGTACAGTAACTTCTTCAAATTCGACATCTTGCATTGAAGAATCTTGGCTTTTAGAAATAGGGGTTGCACAACCATTTACACCGCAACATCCAATATTTAATACTGCTTGCAATAAAACTACAAATGCGATTACACCCGAAATGGCATCATTCATGCGTATAGCTTGATAAGCAATGGCAATACCAATACCCAATCGAAGCCAACGCATGAAATGCCAACCCTCTAGTAGTGTCTGTCTAGTAATCATATATTATTTTGTAAACTATGCCAACTTCCTCCATTATACACCTCAGTATATCCATTTGCCTTTAAAATACTTTTGGCGCT
>DAOOQH010000022.1:0-22006 GCA_035388625.1 Chitinophagaceae bacterium
TATGGACAAGCACCAATCAAACCAATGTGAGTTGTAATGGCGGTAATAATGGAAGCCTAAGCACTATTGCATTTGGCGGAACAGGAATTATTAATTATACTTTACAACCCGGATCAACAAGTAATACCATAGGCAATTTTTCAAATTTAGTTTCACAAAATTATACGGTGATAGCGACCGATGCCAATGGTTGCAGTATCAGCACAAGTATCAATATCACAGAACCTTCTTTATTAAATATTGCAAATATTACCAATACCATTCCATCCTGTGTACCGGGAAATGATGCGAGTTTAACCATCACAGCAAACGGTGGTACCCCATCTTATCAATATTCAATTGGTGGAGCCAATCAAACAAGCAATGTCTTTACAAATTTAGGATCTGGTATTTATACCATCACCGTCACCGATGCCAATGGTTGTACAAAGACAAGTCTTCAATCTATCATAACACCAAATGCACCCATAATCAATTCAGCCTTATCAACTAATATCAATTGCAATGGAGGAAGTAATGGCACGATAACAATCACAGCCACAGGTGGGACTGGAATCATTATATATACCTTACAACCCGGTGGAGCAACTAATACGACAGGCAGTTTTTCAAATTTAATTGCACAAAATTATACGGTCATAGCAACTGATAATATCGGATGTTCAAATAGTACGATTGTAACGATCACCCAACCTAGTCAATTAATTTGGACAAGTACCAATCAAACAAATATTAGTTGTAATGGCGGTAATAATGGAACGCTTTCAACCACAGCAACAGGTGGCACAGGAATCATTACTTATACTTTACAACCCGGATCCACAAGTAATACAACAGGTAATTTTTCGAATTTAATTGCACAAACGTATACGGTAACCGCCACTGATGTGAATGGATGTAGTATATCAACAAGCTTGATCATCACACAACCAACACAATTAGTATGGACAAGCACCAATCAAACCAATGTGAGTTGTAATGGCGGTATTAATGGAACACTCTCAACCATAGCAGCGGGCGGAACAGGAATTATTAATTATACATTACAACCCGGATCTACATCAAATACCACAGGTAGTTTTTCAAATTTGGTTTCACAAAATTATACGGTCATAGCGACCGATGCCAATGGTTGTAGTATCAGCACAAGTATCAATATCACACAACCATCTTTATTAAATATTATAAGTATCACCAATACCATTCCATCATGTGTACCGGGTAATGATGCGAGTTTAACCAGCACAGCCAATGGAGGTACCCCATCATATCAATATTCAATTGGTGGAGCCAATCAAACAAGCAATGTCTTTACAAATTTAGGATCTGGTATTTATACCATCACCGTCACCGATGCCAATGGTTGTTCACAGACAAGCATTCAATCTATTATAACACCGAATGCACCCATAATAACAAATATTATTAGTACAAATGCAAGTTGTATACCGGGTAATGATGCCACCATCACAATTTCTTCAACAGGAGGAACGGGTGCTTATCTGTATTCAGTCAACTTATCACCATCTCAAATTGCTAACGTATTTAATGGATTGGCAGCTGGTGTGTATACAGCAACTGTCACAGATGCAATTGGATGTTCAGCCACAAGTACAACTCTTGTTTCAACACAACCATCTCCAATGATAAGTAGTATAGTCACTACTTTTGCATCATGTAATCCAGGTTGCGATGCCAATGCTACAATAAGCGCATCAGGTGGATCAGGTGTTTATACGTATAGCTTAGATGGCATCTTATTTCAATCGGCAACAGTGTTTTCAGGTTTATGTTCAAATCAATACACAGTCTCTGTGAAAGATGGTAATGGATGTACATCAACCAGTGTGTTTACAATTTCAACTGCAAATGCACCTATATTCGATTCTATCTCATCTACAAATATTTTATGTTTCGGAGATAATACAGGTCTAATATCTGTAACAGCAATTGGAGGAACTGGCACTATTAACTATACCATTCAACCTCTAGGTCTATTGAATACAAGCGGTATTTTTATAAATTTATTAGCAAATACTTATACCATCATAGCCAGCGATATCAATGGTTGTACAGTTAATACAAGTCTACAAATTACCCAACCTCCTCTACTTCAATTTGATTCTATTTTATCAAATGGAACACTTTGTAGTGGTGTGTCAAATGGCAGTTTAGATGCACCAACTTTAGGTGGAACTGGACTCATATCCTACTCAATCAATCCAACAGCAACCTATACCGCACCTTATACATTTACTAATTTGGTAGGCAATACCACTTATACAATTTTAGCGGTTGATGCCAATAATTGCTCAATAACAACAACCGTTTATATTCCTCAGGCAAATGCAATTAATATTGTAAATCTGTCTACTTTAAATAATAGCTGCAATGCTTCCAATGATGGAATCATCAATATTTCGGCGATAGGTGGAACCGGACTCTTGACCTATTCAATTCAACCAGGAGGTGCCAGCAATATCACCGGTAATTTTAATGCATTATCAGCGAATGTGTACACCATTACAATCACTGATGCAAACAATTGTACGATTACCACTTTGGTGACGATCACACAACCACCTGCCATAATTTTAGATTCAATTTCAATCAACAATATCTCATGTAATAATTTAGTCGATGGTTCAATATCCATTTCATGTTCTGGTGGTATTGGCCCCATTCTATATACTTTACAACCAAGCGGTATATCAAATTCAACAGGTATTTTCAATGGTTTGAATGCTCAAATTTATACCCTCATTGCCACAGATAGTACTGGATGTGTTTTTTCAACGAATGCGTCTATCATCAATCCATTGCCCTTAAATTTTACATCAGTTTCGCAAACAAATGCACTTTGTTTTGGCGATTCGAATGGTACTATTTCTCTGGTGATGAATGGCGGCACTGGTTTATATACATTTGCTATCAATCCTTTACCCACATCAAATAATACGGGTGTATTTAATTCGCTTCCTACAAATATTTATACAATTAATGTAACAGATGCCAATAATTGTTCAGTTAGCACCACTGTCAATATTACACAACCAAGCCTTGTGAGTGGTATTATCGTGAGTGCACAAAATGTAACTTGTTTTGGCGATAGTAATGGCGCTTGTTCCGTATTGGCAAGCGGTGGTTATTCGCCATATCAATATAGTTTAATACCAACTACCTTAACCAATGGTTTAGGTGTCTTTAATAATATAGTGGCCGGTATTTATACAGTTGGAATTACTGACTCTAACGGATGTGATGCATCTGTAGGTCCAATAATAATTTCACAACCGCCTCAATTAGTTTGGAATTCAGTCACTCACCAAGATATAATATGTTATGGTGATAATATAGGATCTATCGAAGTGAATGTAATTGGTGGCAGTGGAATCATATCTTACTCAATTCAACCTGCATTGGGTGTACAAACCAGTGCGGGTATATTTACAAGTCTGCCTGCCTATTCGTATACAGTAATTGCAACAGATGCTATAGGATGTTCAACATCTACTATCGTTGGGGTAAATCAAAATCCAGAATTAGTCTTTACCAATATTGATTTTAAAAGACCAATTTGTTTCGGTAATCAAGATGGATCTATTAGTGCAAGTGCATTTGGTGGTATTCCTCCACTCAGTTTTCAATTAAATAATGGTGCACCAACCAGTGTTGCAAACTTTACAAATTTGTCATCAGGCTATTATACCTTGACATTGAATGATGCCGTTGGATGTAAAAAAGATACGCTTATTTTTCTTTCGCAACCTGATCTTGTGACGGCATCCGATATTGATATCACTCAATTAGGATGTGAAGAAATTAGTAATGGAAAAATTGTAGTAATAGGCCAAGGAGGCACGGGCGATTTAACTTATTATTTGAGTCCGGGTTTAAACATAAATAAAACAGGTGTCTTTCAAAATTTATCCTTTGGATCTTATAACCTAACAATTAAAGATTCTCTAGGATGTCAATTCGATACAACCCTCACTATTTCATTACCACTAGAACCCTTGGCAGTTACAATCACCAAACAAGATTTAAGTTGTGCAGGCGCAGGTATTGAAGGATGGGCACAAGCAAATGTAACAGGCGGAACGATGCCATATAATTATACTTGGAATACCACGCCGCCTCAAAATACAGATCGAATTGATAATCTGACCTATGGATATTATGTGGTGAATGTTGTGGATGCCAATGGTTGCAAAGTGAGTGATAAAGTGTATATCAAACCAGGAAATTGTTGTGATCAAGTATTTATACCAAATGCATTTACACCCAATGGCGATGGTGTGAATGATGTATTTAAGGTAACCACAACAGCAGGTATCGATTTACTTCAATTTGGTGTATATGATCGATGGGGAAATAAAGTGTGGAGCTCAATAGACTATAAAGCAAGTTGGGATGGAACTTATCAAGGCAAAACAGAAAATATGGATACTTTCTATTATATATTTTGGTATATCTGCTTAACAGATGGACAAAAATATATGCGTAAAGGAGATCTCCTGCTTTTAAGATAGAGGTGTGGGCATATGATATTTGATGAATGATTTGGGCGTTCGGGCGCGCTTTACATTACAATCTCCCGATCAAAAGCATCGGGAGGATTTTCATTGCAATCGCTAACGCAGTTATAATTGACACGATTTATACTTTCACTATAGTTTTGCAACGGTCCCTGAATATGATTGCACCATATGCATTTGATGATCTCATCTTCCCTTTGTAATTTCACCACTTCATGGCATCAAAAATTTTATGGTTATGTAGTTGGTATCCAAATGATGAGTATCCTTATGATGGCGATTTTATTCAACGTCATGCAGATGCCGTATCGGCCTATCATGAAATAGATATCTTATATGTTCATAAATTAATAGGTAAAAAGCAATTGTCTAATGTACAATTCAGACAAAGAAATAAAAATTTAACCGAACATATTTATATCAATCAAGTAAGCAATGAAGGCATACTTTCGACACTAATTGGTTTGGTGAATTATTTTTTAATTCATCTACGATTTATAAAAAAATATGGCAAACCAAATTTAATTCATGTTCAAATACCAATGAAGGCGGGCTTGGTTGCTTTGTATTATAAATGGTTTTATAAAATTCCATATATCGTTACAGAGCATTACGGCATTTATAACCCGCATTTACATGATCATTTTAAGACAAGGAATTTTATCTATCGATTTGCTACAAAATTGATTATGAAATATGCCGATACCCTAACAACGGTAAGTCATAGTTTGGGAGAGGATATTAACCATTGGGTTTTAAAAAAAGAGTTTACTGTTATACCCAATGTTGTGGATACAAATTTGTTTCATTATCATCCATCTCAACCAAAAGATAGATTTCAATTTATTCATATTTCAAACATGATACCTTTAAAAAATGTTGAAGGTATCATTGAGGCTGCTGAATTGTTATACAAGCAACGCCAAGATTTTAAATTGGTTTTTCTCGGTAGTATTTCACCTCAGTATCAACAATTGGCAAGTACAAAAAATTTGCTCAATACAGTGATTTATTTTGAAGGTATTCTTCCTTATAATCAAGTAGCCACTAAAATGAAGGAGAGTGATGCTTTAATTATTTTTAGTGATACCGAAAGTCAATCCTGTGTGGTTCTTGAATCATTATGCAGTGGCAGACCAGCCATAGTAACAAATATTGGAGGTGTAAAAGAGCTAATTGACAATGATAATGGTTATAAAGTGAATGTGAGAAATACGGTTGACTTAGCAGACAAAATGAATGAGATTATAAATCAATATAACCAATTTAACCTCGAAAAAATTTCTTCCGAAGCCACAAATAAATATTCATATGCGCAAGTAGGGAAACAATTTTCAGATTGCTATGAAGAGGTAATTAGTAAGAGATAAATTGAATTGGTTCGAATCTATTCGTTCTTCAATCATATGTTCTTCGAAGCGTCCTCGCTTCGAAGTTATATTCTTTTGCTTTCAGCAAACATAACGCATCTTCAATAAAAACTAAATTGGATCATTCAAAGGGTATAGCCGTACTTCGAATCATTTGATCTTTTGTTTTAATCAAACTTAAAATAGCCTATCCTTTAATTCCAATAATATTAAATCCAAAGACTTCATTGGTGGTTACTTTTACCGAATGATAATTTCGTTTTGTATACCAAGCCGCTGCTTCATCATGTGCATGTTCCCATCTGAATTCGGGCGAAAACCAATCTAAAATATCAATCATCATTTCACGCGTGTTTTGCTTATTTCCTTTAAGTCGTTTAATGATAAAACTTGCAGGTAATAAAGTAACAGAATATAAATAGTATTGAAATTTTATAGGAAGCTTTGAAGTATAATTTCGTAAAGTATTAAAAACATTATGTATAAAATTATCTCTAAAATGATAAAGCCATACACTGATTTTACCACCCTGCTTTACACAAGGATCAATACATGAAAAAGTGAGTTCTGAATTGGTTGTACATATTAATACACCACTGCTATGAACGATATCAAAATACGAAAACGCCAAAGGCGGAAACTGCACATCTCCCTGAATAAACAAGGCCGAACTTTTATCATTTTGTTTGAAGGCACGCTCAATACTTTGGCTAAAATCCATTCCCACAATTTCGGCACCGCAAGCAGCGATCGACTGATTAAGCAAGCCATTTCCGCAACCTGCATCAAATATTTTTTTACCTTTAAGCGATTGTGTTGTTTCGTCATTCTCACGCAAAAAACGATCAAGCATACCCGCCTGATCTGCATCCCAAACCTTATCTGTTTCATAATTAAACAAACCCCATTCTTGCGAAAAACTTTTTTTGGTTCGTCTGTTTTTATTGATCACAAAACGCAATAGACCTTTGTATTTTGTTTCAAATTTTAATTTAATCTCAGAGAAATTAGAAATATGTTTCGATAAAAAATCACTGTAATCAATGCATGCTTCAACCAATAAACGTGGCACGCCATCTATTATTGGGTAAATACAATCACTACTTCGTAATATACCTGTAAGAATAATTTCTTTTTCAAGTCCATCATACATTTTCATTCCTTTGGAAATAATCTCGAGTTGTAATTCTTCTCTTGTTACAGGGCAACGAAGTATACGCAATAAGTCAGTCGTCATTCGATCAATTTAATTTTATAAAGCCCGCAAGATACTAAAATTAGCCATGATTGGTTCATGATCTGAATAAGGCACATTGAATTTTTCATAACCTAATAATCCAATTTTTTCATCATGAAACATATAATCAATACGTAAAACAGGTATTGTATTGCGATAGGTTTTGCCTAAACCCAAACCTTTTTCAAGAAAAACATCTTTGTGTTTGCCTCTTAAAGTAAAATAAACATACGAACTTGGTATATCATTTAAATCACCACAAAGCAAACTAGGCTTCTCATTTTGATCAATAATGGTTGAAATAATATCTGCTTCTAAACCTCTGTTTACGGCATTGTCTTGCAATTTCGAAAAAATTGATTTCGATTGCTCTACTGTACTATCTGTTATTGAAGGCAGTTCTGTTTTATTTACTAAGGCAGCTTCCTTGGCACTAAATTTATTTGATTTTAAATGCACATTAAAAATAGTAATCGTATCTTTTTGAATGGCAATATCAACCTTTTGTAATAGGTTACTTCCTTGAACATCTATCTCAAAATTCTTAGGATTTACAATAGGTAAATGCGAAAAAATAATACTACCCCATTTGCCTCGCTTTAGCACATGGGTATTGCATTCAGCAATATATTCGTAGTGACAAGCTTCCTTAATAGCTTTAATATTATTAATGCCAACTGAATCATTGCTCGAATAAAATTCTTGTAAACAAAGTACTGATGCATTTTTCGATTTAAAAAAGTCAATCATTTGAGCACGTGTGTTCTTATCATCATTCCAATGATATAAATCAAGTAACCGGACATTATAACTGAGTACACTAAAATTATTTTTAGATTTTGAAAAATCTTGTTTCGCTGAAAAATTGCCAGCCACACAAACACTAAATACATCCCAACTTAACCAAATAACCAGTACTGGAATAATGATATAAAAGAACTTTTTTGTGACTAACCAAATAATAATAAAAACAATTTGAATAATAACAAGCACAGGTGTAAATAAACCAAATAATCCTAAAAGTGTATATTGATAAGGATTTGTGTGTGGAATTAATTTAGTACTCAACAACAAAATCGCAAAAAAAATGTTGACAAGCAATAAGCTATATTTAAAAAAATTTCTCAACGATTAGTTGTCTTTTTGCGTTTTGCTATATTCATCTAAAACACGTCTTTCATCCTTTGTTAAAGAATCAATTCCTTTTTCATTAATCTTATCTAATAACTCATCGATACGATTTGGTGTAAATTGTATTTTTTTGAAAGGAATATTTTGCGCCGTTCTATTTCTTGTATTTTTTTCTTTATAAAGTACAAAGTTTTTATTGTCCAAAGCTGATCCACTTCGTTTGAGTAATTGAGTAAATTTTTCAAAAAATCCACTTAAAATATTATTATACATTAATCCAACAGCTAAGCCACCTAATAATAAAAATAATAAAGGAATATTGCCCAAACTATTGATAGAAGCTAATCGTAATCCAACAAATAAAAGTACAAATACCCAAATTGGAATACCTATGCCAAATAAAAACCAAAATTTATAGGATGGATTAAACATTAAAGCAGCAAAAGCAACAGCAATTACACTGGCCGAAGCACCAGTAAAATATTGAATTCCGGTTGGTTTTAGTATTCCTAAAAGCAACATAAAAATACCACCTACAACTCCACCCATAACAAAAATGGGAAATATTCTACTCGATCCTTTTAAATCTTCAATCACGGTTCCAAATACCCAAAGCCAAATCATATTGCCTACAATGCCCCAAAAACTCCCATCTAAAAAATAATACGTCAACAAGCTCCAAGGTTGTTTTGCAAATGTTTTTAAATCGGAAGGGATACTCAGTTTGTTCCATAAATAAGTATAAAATGGAAGATCATTATTCGATTCCAATAACATACTAATTCGTATAAATTGAAGCAATACAAAAATGATCGTTACCGCTAAAATGATTTTAATGATATCACTTTTAGAAGCAAACTGAAAGATAGATTTTGAATTGAATGTACCCATTTAATAAAGACTTTTTCTATTGGTTTTATTCCACACTTTAATAATAATAAACGCAACAAGCATGCCTCCTAAATGCGCAAAATGAGCTACATTATCACTTGCATTATTTGCAATACCTGCATATAATTCAAAGATAGCATAAATAGCTACGAAGTACTTCGCCTTAATTGGAATGGGAATAAAAAATAAATATAATTCTGTATTAGGGTAGAGATAACCAAAGGCAAAAAGTATTCCAAATACTGCACCCGAAGCCCCCACCGTTGGAACATCTTTTTTAAGGGTAAGGTATTTTTGCAATTCAAATGATATTGAATCAATAAACGATTGACTCACATTGCCAGCGTCGGACCATTGTTGTTTAATATCAAGCAATATAGCACCAAACTGTGTTTTCGAAGTATAATGATGTTTACTTAAGTAGGCACTAAATTGCTCAAGTGTAATGGGTTTATTAAACTGATTGGCCACATCTTGAATAGTACTCAATTCGTAACTGATAACACCCATATGAAGTAATGAAGCCCCTATACCGCAGACAATATAGAAGGTTAAAAACCGTTTGGGACCAAAAGTGTTTTCTAAAATAGATCCAAACATCCATAAGGCAAACATATTTGAAAAAAGATGCATAAACCCTGCTTCATAATTCACCATTTCAGCGCCAACATCGCCATGCATAAATAAATGGGTGATGAGTTGCCAAATCTTAAATTTATCTGAACTCCAATGAAAAAGAGCTAAATAATTCGATAAGTCTATACCTTGTTTGCCAAGTACAATTGTGGCTAAAAACAAAAGACCATTAATAATCAATAAATTTTTTACTACCAAGGGTAATATCTCAAAACGTGCGGGTCTGAAATCCATGCGACAAAAATAGGTTTTTTTTAGATGTTTAAAATCTTCAATTCAAACACAATTTTCATTTGATTGATTTCTATAAACATATTATCCCTTCAGGATTAGAAATGATATTAGATAAAGATAGCGTCTTTTGCTTTGTTGTTTGGATTGGTTTCGAACCAAGTGAAATTTTTCTATTCTTTGCTTTTGTCGACTTATTGAAAAATAACACCTATCAATTATTATCCCATCAACCGATAAATAATGATTAAGAAAATAATTGGTTGGAAACAAATTTTAATTAATGCTTTCATAAGAACATTGTATAGTGAATCCGAAGGATTCAAATGTCTATAGCAAAAATTATAAAATTATATACGACCCTGAAAGGGTCGAATCCTAGAACCTCATTAATTTCTATAAACATTTAATCCCTTCAGGATTAGAAATGAGAATAGCAAGAGAAGGCATCTTTCACATTGTTCTTTGTATTGGTGTCGAACCAAGTGAAATTTTTCTATTCTTTGCTTTTGTCGACTTATTGAGAATCAATACCTATTAATTATTATCCCATCAACCGATAAATAATGATTAAGAAAATAATTGGTTGGAAACAAATCTTAATTAGTGCTTTCATACGAACATTGTATAATGAATCCGAAGGATTCAAATGTCTATAGAAAAAATTATAAAATTATTTGCGACCCTGAAAGGGTCGAATCCTAGAACCTAATCAATTTCTATAAACATTTAATCCCTTCAGGATTAGAAATGATATTGGATAAAGAAAGCGTCGTTCGCTTTGTTCATTGTATGTTGTTGCACTAATCGAAATTTTCTTCTTTTGATTCGATATTTTGATTTCTTACTTTTGTTATTCTTAAATTGTTACTTACTACGATTATAATCCTATTAAAAAATAATTCTATATTTATTTTACTACGTAATCTCCTTGCGTAGCAACCCCTCTATCTTTGCCATGAATTTTAGGGGTAACCCAGTCACAAAAGCGTAATCAGCAAATACAATTTGCTGGTTCGCTCAAATGACAGAAAATTTATTCACATTGAACAATTCACATCAAGAAAATTCATATTAAGGTTTACATTTGTTGATACACATAAATAACCAAATTAAAAACAATAAACAATGGCAAAAGAAGCAGTAATCGTAGAAAACGAAAAATTAAAAGCCCTCAAACTTACGATGGAAAAAATCGATAAGGATTATGGTAAGGGCTCAATCATGAAACTTGGCGAAAAAGAAGTGGTCGCAATGGATAGCATTTCAACAGGTTCGTTAGGTATTGATATCGCACTCGGAATTGGTGGTTTTCCAAGAGGAAGAGTGATTGAAATTTACGGACCTGAATCATCTGGTAAAACAACTATCGCGACACATGCAATTGCTGAAGCTCAAAAGAAGGGAGGCATTTGTGCTTTCATTGATGCTGAGCATGCATTTGATGCGGCCTATGCAAAAAAATTAGGTGTCGATACCGATAATTTATTAATCTCTCAACCCGATTATGGTGAACAAGCACTTGAAATTGCTGATCGATTAATTTCATCTGGTGCTATCGATTTAGTTGTGGTTGATTCAGTTGCTGCCTTGGTACCAAAAGCTGAACTTGAAGGTGAAATGGGTGATAGTAAAATGGGTTTACAAGCTCGTTTAATGAGCCAAGCCTTACGTAAATTAACAGCCACAATTAATAGAACTGGATGTTGTTGTATTTTCATCAATCAACTACGTGATAAAATTGGTGTGATGTTTGGAAGTCCAGAAACTACCACTGGTGGTAATGCGCTTAAGTTTTATGCATCCGTTCGTTTAGATATCCGTCGAATTGCGCAAATTAAAGATGGTGATGAAGCCATCGGAAATAGAGCTCGTGTAAAAGTTGTAAAAAATAAAGTAGCTCCTCCTTTCCGTCAAGCTGAATTTGATATCATCTTTGGTGAAGGTATTAGCAAAGTAGGTGAACTCTGCGACTTAGGAGTAGATCATGGTATAGTACAAAAAAGTGGTTCATGGTATAGTTACGAATCAAATAAACTCGGACAAGGTCGTGATGCTGTAAAACAATTATTAATGGATAATCCTGAAATGGCGGCAGAAATTGAAGCAAAAATAAAAGCTAAAATTGAAGAAGGTCGAGCCGATTAATCAACATAATTAATTAAATATCAAACGCCTGCAATGATTGACAACAATTATGCAGGCGTTTTAATTTTAAAAATACCAGCTTTTAGGGTTATGACAGCCTTATTAAAGATATATTCTCTGCTCATCATAGATTAATCCTAATTGGCGGATGAATGGCGTAACTTCGTAATATGACTTCAACCAATATCAATATACTTCTTGCAGATGATGATAAAGACGACTGTCTTTTTTTCAAAGAAGCGTTAGAGGAGATTCAAATACCAACCCAACTCACAGTTGTACATGATGGTGAGCAACTCATGGATATGCTCATAAAAAAGTGTAAAGAAGTTTTTCATGTTCTTTTTATCGATCTCAATATGCCTCGCAAAAACGGCTTCACTTGTTTACAAGAAATAAAATCAGATCCAAACTTAAAACATCTACCAGTTATTATTTTTTCTACCTCCTATGATGAAAAGAATGCAAATCTTTTGAGTGAAAATGGCGCACAACATTATATATGCAAACCAGCAGATTTTTCGGAACTTAAAAAAGTAATTCACCAAGCACTTTCTTTATTGAGCCTTAAAAAAATGAAACAACCTAACAAGGATAATTTCTTACTCAACCATTTAAAAGCAATTATTCTTTGATATGAAAACAAAATCTTCCCCCAAAAAAGTAGTTACAAATAAAGTAATCAAAGAAAACCAATTTCCAGTTGTAGCAATTGGTGCCTCTGCCGGCGGCTTAGAGGCTATGATGGAACTCTTAGAAAATTTGCCACATAATACAGGAATGGCATTTATTTATGTACAACATTTAAGTCCCGATCATAAAAGTTTGTTGACTGAAATTCTGTCGAAAAAGACAAAAATGAAAGTACAAGAAATAGATGACATGGATAAAATTAAACCCGATAATGTTTTTGTTATTCCTTATAATAAAGGGATTGAAGTAACTGACGGACATATTAAACTCATACCTCGTTCACAAAAAAGTGCCGCTATTTCAATTGATATTCTTTTTTCATCTTTAGCAGAAGCACAAAAAGAAAGAGTAATCGGTATTGTTCTTTCTGGTAGTGCTAGTGATGGCACCATTGGTATCAAAGCAATTAAACATGAAGGTGGTTTAACTTTTGCACAAGATGACTCGGCAAAATTTGAGAGTATGCCACACTCGGCAATTGCGGCTGGCGTGGTTGACTTTATTTTATCGCCAAAGGAAATTGCACTCGAATTAGCCAGATTGAGTAAGCATCCATTAATGAAATCAAATGGAGTAAAAAATGGTGAAGAGGATTTAATAGCAAATGATAATCCAGATTTAAAAACTATACTGAGCCAATTACATAAAGTGACTGGTGTTGATTTTAGTGCTTATAAAATGAATACAATCAAAAGGCGCATGATTCGACGTATGTTATTATACAAAATAACCACTCTCAAAGAGTATGCAAAACTTCTGACTAAAAAAAATGAAGAAATAGATATTCTCTATCAAGATCTATTGATCAATGTTACCAGCTTTTTTCGTGATACTGACACACATAAATATTTGAAAGAAAATCTCTTGCCAAAAATGCTTAAAAGGAAAAAGACAGGAGAATGTTTTCGTATTTGGGTGCCTGCATGTGCTACAGGTGAAGAAGCATATTCAATTGCGATGATGTTACTCGAAATTCAAGAAAGTGAAACAACTCATATCCCTGTTCAAATTTTTGCAACTGATCTAAGTGAAAATGCAATCGCTAAAGCGCGTATTGGGGTTTATAGCAAACAAGAATTAGAAACGGTTTCGCCAAAACGAATTCAACGTTTTTTTACAAAAGTTGATCAAAGTTTTCGTGTGAATAAAGCAGTGCGCGATTTATGTGTTTTTGCACCACATAATGTATTACGAGATCCACCTTTTTCACGGCTCGATTTTATTAGTTGTTGTAATCTGTTTATTTATTTAGATCTTGCAGCTCAAAAAAAGGTAGTGAACACTTTTCATTATGCTTTAAATAGTGATGGTTATTTAATGCTAGGCTCTTCAGAAAATATTAGTCATTCTCCTAATCTCTTTAATAGTTTTAATAAAAAGTATAAAATATTTTCACGCAAAGTAAATTTAGGAGCCCGTAAACTGCCCGAACTTTTGCCACGGATTGCACAACAGAATATTCTTGGAAAAAATATTCCCAATATTGAAAAAAGTCATACACAAAAAAATCTTACTATTAAACAAAACGGACTTGATATTGCAATTGATGCGGTGCTTATGCAGGATTTTATGCCTGCAAGTGTTGTGATCAATTATCAAATGGAAATTATACAGTTTCGCGGTACGACCGATTTATATTTAACACATCCTAAAGGTAGAGCTACTTTTAATATCATAAAAATGGCTCGGCCTGAAATTGCTTTTGAATTACGAAATGCGATTTCAAAAGTTATTAAAACAAAACATCCATTACGCAAAGGCGGCATTGAACTAAAAATTAATTCAATCAATAAGGTAATAAGTATCGAAATTGCGCCCCTTAGATTTGAATCTGATGAGCCCTTGCTTTTAGTAGTCTTTACTGAACACGAACAAACAGAAATTTATTCACAACATCCTTTAGTTGGAAAAACTAGTTCAGTTGCAAAAGATAGGAGAATAAAAAAATTAGAACAAGAATTAGCTTCTGCCCAAGCCGATGCAATTCTTATCGCACAAGAACAGGAAGCATTTACCGAAGAATTACAAAGTGCCAATGAAGAAGTCGTTTCAAGTAATGAAGAATTACAAACGGTCAATGAAGAATTAGAAACATCGAAAGAAGAAATTGAATCTGCAAATGAAGAACTTACAACCACCAACCAAGAATTACAAACTCGAAACGATTTGTTGAATGAATCTTACGAATACTCAGAAGCTATAGTAAGCACCATGCACGAACCAATGCTGGTTTTAGGAAAGGATTTACGTGTAAAGTCTGCCAATAAATCGTTCTATAAAAAATTTGGAGTAACGGAAGAGCAAACTGAAGGTGTGCTTTTGTATGAATTAGGAAATAATCAATGGAATATTCCAGCATTACGTGAATTACTTGAAGACATCATTCCTAGAAATACTCAATTTTATAACTACGAAGTAAAACATACCTTTTTGCATCTTGGCGAAAAAGTGATGTCGCTTAATGCAAGTCGTATTGTACAAAAAACACATCGCGAACATTTAATCTTACTTGTTATTGCCGACATTACAGAAGTAAGACAATTGCTTTTGGAAAAGGAGTTAAGAGAAAAGGAATTAT
The DNA here is from genome assembly GCA_035388625.1 of Chitinophagaceae bacterium. GTDB lineage: Bacteria > Bacteroidota > Bacteroidia > Chitinophagales > Chitinophagaceae > OLB11. The sequence continues at coordinate 15,454 of DAOOQH010000022.1, forward strand.
TGAGTAAAGAAATTTTTAAACGAACAGAAGAAAAGCTCAGATTAGAAAAAGCTGTTGACGAACGAACTCAACAACTAAAAGTAGCAAATGAATCATTAGAAGATAAAAATGCTGCACTTGAAAATATGAATAAAGAGTTAAAAGCTTTTACCTATGTTTCAAGTCATGATTTGCAAGAGCCTTTACGTAAAATACAAACCTTTGCAAGCCGAATACTAGAAAAGGAGGATCAAAATTTATCTGAAAGCGGTAAGAATTATTTTCACCTCATGCAGAATGCTGCTGAACGAATGCAACAACTGATTCGCGATTTACTTGCCTTTTCGCGAATTAGTGCAGCCGAACGTAAATTTGAGAATATACGTCTGAAAACTGTTATTGAAGATTTGCAGCAAGAGTTTAAAGATTCAATTGCACAAAAAGGCGCCAAAATAGTTGTAAAGGAACAATGCGAGGTAAAAACAATACCCTTTCAATTTCGACAACTCATGCATAATCTGATTAGTAATGCCCTCAAGTTTTCAAATCCTAATAAAGCGCCTCGTATAACGATATCAACCAAGAATGTAAAATACACAACTTTAAATATTGCTCATTTGCCACCACAAAAAGAATACTGCCATATTAAAATTACAGACAATGGCATTGGTTTTGAAAGAGAATATAGTGAAAAAATATTTGAAGTTTTTCAGAGATTACATGGTAAGGAAGAATACGCTGGAACAGGTATTGGACTTGCAATAGTTAAAAAGATAGTTGATAATCATAATGGTATGATTACCGCAAAAAGCGACCTCAATAAAGGTGCCACCTTTGATATTTATATTCCCGCCTCACAAAAAATAATTAAAGATGAACATTAATAAAATTCATATTCTACTTGCCGATGATGATGAGGCTGATAGACTTCTTTTTAAAGAAGCTTTAGATGAATTGTCTTTTTCAACTCAATTATCAATTGTAAAAAACGGTCAAGCACTCATGCAATTACTGACTGAAAAAAAGGATGAGATGCCCGATATACTTTTCCTTGATCTTGTGATGCCTAAAAAAAATGGTTCAGATTGTCTTGTTGAAATTAAAGAATCTGAAGAAATGAAAGAATTGCCAGTCATTATTTATTCAGTGAGTGGTTTCGAAGAGTATGCCAATTTTCTTTGCCAAAAGGGTGCACACTTTTATCTGCGCAAATCGAATTTTGATGCACTGAAAAGAGCGCTACATTATATTCTGGCTTTACTCTCAGAAAATAAATTAACTTCACCTACGAAAGAGAATTTTTTATTGAATGTATAAATAAATGAATAACGAACAAATCCATATTCTTCTTGCTGAAGATGATGAAGCTGATAGATTGCTTTTTAGTGAAACGCTAGATGAGTTGGAAATAAAACCGATTTTGCATACTGTAAATAATGGGGTTGAATTAATGGCTTATCTCAATAAGAAGAATGTCCAACTGCCTCATATTGTTTTTCTTGATTTAAATATGCCTCGCAAAAATGGATTAGAATGTTTGAAGGAGATAAGAAATAATGATAAACTAAAATCGATTTCTATTGCAATATATTCTACATCAGTAAACGAAAATGATATGGATGAAACTTTTCGTTATGGTGCAAATGTTTATATTTCAAAGCCTAATAATATCAATATGCTTAGGCAATTATTTTTTAAAGCAGTGGCAGCTACTCATTTATATCAAGGAGAACCTATCTATAGAGCAAACTTTTTTTTAAGCGTATAATATATCGCAATAGAAATTTATTTAGATCGCATTGACATTATGAGATTCGATACGAATCAGCCAACCCAGATTACATCATTGCCGTATCATCTGCACTTGGACCATAAACACCAGGAATAGGAATATTTAATAGTCGTAAATAAACACCTAATTGTGCCCGATGATGAACCATTTGAGAAAAAGAATGACGGATCGTTTCTAATTTATTTAATTGCATATAAACGATATCGCCATTACGCAATGTCCAAACATCGTCTAAAATATCATCATGACTAGTTGATAAAAAAGACATAGCCTCTTCAATATTTTTGTCGAAATAAGCAACAAGTTCGTCACCGCCATTGCAATCTTTTGGATTGTATGGCGATTTTACAAAATCTAATTCATTGGTATTGATTGCCATTGTAATCCAAGTAGGTAAATCTGCAATATGAATGGCGAGATCTTTCAATTTCATACTTCGCTCATGTGGTTTAAAATCGGCTTTGTCAGCAGGTACAAGTGCTAACATTTTTCTTGTTCCAATTTGTTCGTGTTGTAATTCCTTTAGAAAGGATTGCATAAATGTAATCATGTTTATTAATTTTTAGAAAACAAAGATGAATAGGGCATGTGACAACAGTATGTCAGCATGAAAAAATTATTTTATTTTTTTGATCAGGTCCTCAGCTATTTGTTGAATTTTTCTTTTCAATTCTTGTGGCTTGACAATCTCTGCATTATCGCCAAACATCATAAACCAACGCGCAAAGCCTTCGAGTGAAGCTGTGAGGAAAGTCATTTCAACCCGGTCATCTACTTCCTTTGAACCAATATAACCATTATAGTATTTTTGTTCGCCAAAGTATTTTAAAGCTGATTTATCAACCTTCATTAAAACCTCATGTAAATCTCTATCTTCATGTATTACTTTTTGAAGAAATGTATTAAATGAAGGATGTATTGTTTCAAAAATTCGAGATGTGTTTTTTAGAGATTGAATTCGATCTAAACGAAAATTTCTATAGTCGCTTCGGAGTTGACAATATGCAATTAAATGCCATCGATTTGAAGAAAGAAAAACACCAATGGGTTCTATTTGTCGAAATGATTTTTGTTGAGTATGGTTTGCGAAGTAATCAATTTCAAGCACTGCTTTATTTGCAATGGCCTCTAAAATTGATTGCAAATGATTGTGCGTTTCATGTGGTGTAGTTTGCGATATAGGTTTCACTTGAATAACCTGATTCATTTCATCTAAATGATCTTTCTCATCACTTCTCAACACGGCTTTGATTTTATAAAGTGCCGATTGAAATATTTGATGAGTTGATTGATCGGTAAATTGATCAATTAATTTTTCTGCTGTTAAAAAGGTTAATGCTTCTTCGCGGGTAAACATTACGGGCGGTAAACGATATCCTTCCATAATAGAATAACCGCTACCAGCTTCACTCAAAATTGGCACGCCGGCTTCTTCTAAAGTTTTTATATCACGATAAACAGTTCGTAAACTAATATCAAAACGTTTAGCAATTTCATTTCCTTTTACTAATCGCTTCGATTGTAATTGAATAAGAATAGCTGCAATGCGGTCGATGCGATTCATGGTGGCGAAGATAAACCCGGATTTTATATGGGTAATATAAGATAGAGTAGAAAAGGAGAAATTAGATTGATTAAAATATTTGAAACTGCTTTTTAAAGTAGAGTTTAGTCGCAAATATCACTTTTAAAAAAAATAAGTATAAGATATTCAAAAACTATTTGCGTATCTTGAGGTACAATTAAATTTTATTGCCATGAAAAATTTTTTCCTAACCACTTTAATGTGTCTTAGTTTATTATCTAAAGCGCAATTTGTTAGCATACCTGATGCTAATTTTAAAACATTTTTAATTTCACAATTTCCAACTTGTTTTAATACAAGTCAACAAATGGATACTACTTGTAGTGATATTATAAATGCATCCACTCTAAATGCAGGCGCATTATCTATTGTAAATCTCGATGGTATTCAATACTTTGATAACTTGATTAACCTTGATGTCTCATTGAATCAGATTACCAGTTTGTCTAATTTGCCTTCTACCCTAACAACGCTGCGATGTAATTATAACCAATTGGTATCGCTACCGGATATGCCAAATATGATAGATTTGAATTTTGCGCACAATTCAATTGCAACGCTTCCATCAATTCCTAATATTGTTATTTTGAATTGCGAGAGCAACCAATTGTCAAGTATCCCATTATTGAGTAGTCTCACAACGTTATATTGTTCAGGTAACCATTTATCTAGCCTACCTAATTTTCCATTCATCCAATATTTGTATTGCGAATCAAATCAAATCACGAGTTTGCTTCCATATTCTAATCTACTCTATTTAAATTGTGGCTATAATCAAATTGCTAGTCTGCCAGTTTTATCGAACAATTTAGTTGAACTTCGTTGCGATCATAATTATTTAAAAACTTTACCAAGTCTGCCAAATTCTATCACTGATTTATGGTGTAATGATAATCGATTACTCAATTTGCCTAAACTTCCTGTTTCGCTAAAAGTACTTTATTGCTATGGCAACAATTTGTTTAATTTACCTATTTTGCCTATTGGTTTAAAGCAATTGTTTTGTGGATCTAATATGATGACCAAATTACCAGCCTTACCCAATTCCTTAGAAACATTGTTTTGCGATAATAATCCAATGTTAACTTGTTTACCTAAACTACCAATGGGCTTAACAACATTATTTTATTCAGGTAGTGGAATAAACTGTTTACCCAATGCGACGAATACACTAAATTATCCTCTCTGCGGTAGTACCTGTGTTGCAAAACCAAGTTGCGCAGGAATCATATATAATGATATAAATCTTAATAATATTTTTGATATTGGAGTAGAGCAATTATTGCATAAATGGATTGTTACCAACTCAACATCCTTATTTGCTTCCACCAATTATTATGGTCAATATTCAATGATGCTTAACCAAGGGACGAGTAATACAATTAAGCCAAATAAATTACATACCTATTCAACTATCACCCCAACGCAATACGTTATCACTCCAACCACAAATGATTTGCAAGGAACCAATTATAATTTTGCGCTATCTCTAATTCCAAATGTAAATGATTTAAAGGTTGATTTATTGGCCGGAATTGCAAGGCCGGGAACAATGCAAAATGTTTGCGCTACAATAAATAATGTTGGAACAGTAAATGTGAGCAATGCCAAACTTAAAATACTGAAACCAAATGGGTTTACTTTTTCATCATCCGATCCAATAATCACCTCACAAGTTGGAGATACATTAATTTGGGAAAATATATCATTGGATATCTTTGAGAGTAAGCAGTTTAGTATTAATTGGACTCTTTCTACAACCATCGGACTCGGAGCACCCTATCAAATTCAGTCTTGGGTATTACCAATTATCACAGATACTACAGCAATTAATAATTATTTTCTATTCAATGGAACTGTAGTTACTTCTCTAGATCCTAATATAAAAGAAGTTAGTAAAACTAGTTTATTGCAATCTGAATTAGGAGAGGATTTAGTATATACTGTGCATTTTCAAAATACTGGAACAGATACCGCTTTCAATATTTTAATTCAAGATCAATTGAGTGAGCATTTAGATATTTCAACTTTCAACATGTTATCTGCAAGCCACTATTATGATTTTACGATACGAGAGAATGGTTTATTAGAGGTCTTCTTTCAATATGTAAAATTAGTGGATTCATTTACGAACGAACCCCAATCACATGGACAATTTAAGTTTTCAATTAAGCCAAAAAATAATTTAAAATTGGGTGATGAGATTCCGAATAAAGTAAGTATCTATTTTGATTATAATGCGGCGGTGATAACGAATACAGTTTATACAACAATTGTTGCTCCATTAAATTTAAGTACGCCAATCAATACGAATCAAATATTATTTCCTAATCCTACAACAGGAAAGGCTATTTTTCAACTTTCAGAATCATCAGGATACGTTTCAATATCAGATATAAATGGTAGAATCTTATTAAAAAAGAAAATCAACAATAATGAATCGCTTGATTTTACAAATTATCCAAATGGTATTTATATTGCAAAAATAGAAACCACAAATGGTACTCAAGTAATTAAAGTCATTAAGCAAAATTAGTCTCGGGAATCAACATAAAAAAAAATCGCCCTTTCGAGCGATTTAAATATTTAAGCATGATTAAATTAATTAGCTTGTGGCTTAGGTATTAAAACTTTACGAGAGAATTTGAATTTTCCTGTCTTAGGATCAGTGCCCGTTAATTTTACAGTTACTTTATCTCCTTCTTTAAATACACCATCCATTGTTTCTAATCGTTCCCAACTAATTTCTGAAATATGTAATAACCCTTGTTTACCTGGCATAAATTCAACAAATGCACCAAATGGCATAATCGATTTTACAACAGAATCATAAGTTGCACCAATTTCTGGAACTTGAACAATTCCACGTATCCAAGCAAGCGCTTTGTCTAAACCTTCTTTTTGTTTTGAGAAGATGCTTACTTCACCTCTATTATCAACCTCTTCAATGGTTATAGTAGTGCCCGTTTCGCGTTGAATTTCTTGAATTATTTTTCCGCCTGGTCCAATGATAGCGCCAATAAATTCTTTTTCGATGGTTAAGAATTCCATACGAGGCGCATGTGGTTTTAAATCAGCTCTATACACTGGCATACAACCATACATCGCATCAAGTATATGTAAACGACCTCGTTTAGCTTGCTCTAATGCTTGCATCATCACATCCATACTCAAACCATCTACTTTGATATCCATTT
>DAOOQH010000023.1:0-21810 GCA_035388625.1 Chitinophagaceae bacterium
TGATATGACCAAAATGGTATCAACTTTGGTACGTAAATCATTAATACCTTCCTCAGCTTGTCGTTGGCGACGTTTTCCTTCGTATGAAAAAGGTGTTGTTACAATACCAACAGTTAAAATGCCTAAATCTTTTGCAACTTTTGCAACAATAGGAGCACCACCAGTACCAGTGCCACCGCCCATACCAGCTGTAACAAAAACCATTTTTGTATTATTGACAAGTAGGTTTTCAATTTCTTCTATGCTTTCTTGACAAGCACGTTGGCCAATTTCAGGATTGGCACCAGCGCCTAAACCTTGAGTAAGTGAAGGTCCAAGTTGTATTTTAGTGGGTACTGGACTATTGTTTAATGCCTTTTTATCGGTGTTACAAACTATAAAATCAACCCCCTCTAAACCGAGGTTGTACATATAGTTTACGGCATTACCGCCGCCGCCGCCAACACCAATCACTTTGATGATGTTTGCATTGTTTTGTGGAAGCTCAAATTGAATCATGTTTTGAATTTTTAATGGGTTTTATGAATTGGGTAAATAGTGAATATTAATTTTTATTTGTCAAGACGCTCATCGTCTACATTTTCGAACCAATAGATGACTTTAGTTTTTACAGTATTAAATACATTGCTAATAAGTTTTGTACGTTTTTCAACGGTTACAGTATTCTTTTCAATCTGAGCTTCTTGTGCAGCTGTATAAGGATTGAAAAGATTTTTTTCTACATCTTGCATAGGATCTAAAGTGAGTGACCCTTGATCGTCAACAGTGCTCTGACTATTATTGTTTACATGTACATCTGATTGACTTTCATTCTGTCCAAATTCTTTTTGCAAGAGTTCTTCAACACTTGGCTCAAATGTTTTAGTCATGGTGGTAAATACACCTACAGGTTCAACATTTTCTGTTAAGTTTTCTTCTGAATTATTTGAAATGAAACGCAACCGATTGCTTTCAAAATCATCATAGCCACGGAGTATGAGCCCGATACAAGTAGCATACATTGGTTTTAATAATTCTGTTGTATGTCCAGCTGCTAAATGTTCATTTGGTAAACCAATGCGAGCATCTAAACCGGTTCTGAATTGTGTTAGTTGCATTAAATGTTTCAATTGACTACCACCACCAGTGAGTATAATACCACCATGTAATTTATCTTGTAAATTTTGTTGTTTGATATGATAAACCACATATTCCAAAATTTCTTCCATTCTAGATTGAATAATATTGGCAAGATTTTTTGCTGATATTTCTTTTGGTTGTTGACCTTTTAAACCAGGTATCGTAATAAACGCATTAGGTTTTGCTTCCTCAGCCAATGCCATTCCAAATTGAACTTTCATTTGTTCAGCTTGTGAACGAAGAACACCTAAACCTTGACGAATATCATTGGTGATATTAACGCCTGCAATAGGAATGACAACTGTATGCTTCAACATACCTTCATGAAAAATGGCAAGATCAGTTGTTCCACCACCAATATCAACAATGGCAACTCCAGCTTCTAAATCCTCGGCACACATTACGGCTGCCGCAGATGCTAAGGGTTGTAGTACTAAATCTTTCGTTGACAAGCCTGATCGAGTTACACAACGATGTATATTTCGAATAGCAGTTTTATCACCTGTTACAATATGAAAATTGGCGCCAATTTTAACACCAGTCATACCAATCACTTCCTTCATGGTAAGGTTGGTCAAGGTATCAACTGTAAACTCTTGCGGAATAATATCAATAATTTGATCACCCGCTGGTAAAAATGTTTTGTATTGATCTTTAATTAATGAGTCGATATCCTCTTTTCGTATTTCTTCTTCAATATTAGCAAGAACTCGATCACCTCGTGTTTGAATACTTTTTATATGATGCCCCGCAATTCCAACATAAACTTCTTTAATGGTTAAACTCGGATTACTTGCCATGCAATTATCAAGTGCAATATTTATTGAGCGAATACATTCTTCAATGTTGAGTACCATGCCATGATTGACACCGCTGCTATCAGATTTTCCAAAACCGAGAATTTCTAATTTGCCATATTCATTCTTGCGTCCAGCTATCGCAACAATTTTGGTGGTTCCGATATCTAATCCTACAATTACTGGGTTTTCTTTTGCCATGAGTTATAATTTTATTTTGGGTTTATAATATGTTATTTATTTTTTTTAATGTGTTGATTTTTTAACTGGTAAATTTTTCTTTGATGATGTAGTTGCGTTTATTTTATTAGATCTTTTTTGCAATGACATTAAATATTTTTCGCGATCAGCTTTGATTCTTTCGAGCCTATCTTTTTCAATTGTTTTATCAATTAATTCAATGGCGTGTGTATTTCGTGCAACCACTTGATGCGAAAAACGCAGATCAATTTCGTTGTAACGATTCCAATCAATTGTTTGAAGTCCTTTTTGGTAAAATGCAAAAAGCCGTTTCATTTTACTATCTAAATTTTCAATATTGCCAATTAATATTAAATGGTTGCCTAAAGTTGGAATGAGTTCAATTTGATATTTATGATCAAGATTGATTTGAGAAATCATGGCATTCCAAAATGTATCTTTTTGAATATAGTTAGCTAATAACACCAAGTCATTTTTGATTTGTAAATCTTTTCGAGTATAGCCTAATTTAGGGGAGGTTACAATAGGTACCTTGGCAATGTATTGATTTGACAACTCAATTGGATTAGCATATACATCTAAATAATAGGCATAGTCGTTACTATCAGTTTGGTTGATACGAACTATAGGCGTTTTTTGAGTGACCTTCACATTCATATCGTGATTTGCTGTGATATAAATTTCAGCGTCAGTTACCCATTTGTTTTCTTTAATTACATTTTCTAGTGTGTTAATCTGAACATTATTTACAACTGATTTTTCAATTGCCACGCCGTTTTCATCTAGTAGTTGAAGAATATCATTTTCAGTTACAAAACTCAATTCTGTGTTTTGAATATCGATATGAATGCCATGTAATTTTTCGTTCTGTTTATTTGAATTCGCAAATACAAATGCCCCTACGATACCTGGAATCGATAGCAGAAAAAGAATATTTCGTCCTATTTTTTTTATACGTGGGTTCATTTTATTTATTAGATAGTATGTTTTTAATAGGTTCAATTAAGTTATCGATATCTCCAGCCCCTGCTGTAATGAGTATTTCTAAACGTGAAGCCTCAACCCATTTTAAGGTTGATTCTTTCGATAGAATATGTTTATTATTTAAGCTCATTTTATTTAAGATGATCTCACTGGTAACGCCTTCAATTGGAAGTTCACGTGCAGGGTAGATATCTAATAAAATAACCTCATCGGCAAGATCTAAACTTTCTGCAAACCCATCTACAAAGTCACGAGTTCGAGTAAATAGATGAGGTTGAAAAACCACAGAAACTTTGCGTCCTTTAAATAAAGTTTTAGCACTTGAAATAAGCATTTTTAATTCTTCTGGATGATGCGCATAATCGTCGATATAAACAATATGATCGTTTTTGATTATATACTCAAAACGTCGCTTCACGCCTTTAAAAGCTTCTACAGCGAGTTTTACTTTTTCAATATCTAGATTTAATAAGTTGCAAACAGCCAACGCAGCAATTGTATTTTCAATATTGTGCATGCCGCCAATATGTAAAACAATATCTCCTAATTCATGACCTTCTTTATTAAATGTAAATGAATAGGAGCCATTCGACATCTTAATATTAGAAGCATAATAAGTTGATGCATCATTTTGTAAACTATAGCTTACTTTATTAGGTGCTTGAAATTGATTACTATGTTTAAGTCCATGTTTGTAAACAAGTGTATCTTTTATTTGAGTAATGAATTGCAAATAGCAACGTTCCATTTCTTCTACAGTGCCATAAATGTCTAAATGATCGGCATCCATCGCTGTTACGACCGCAATGGATGGTTGTAATTTTAAAAAACTTCTATCGTATTCATCCGCTTCAATTACGGCACATTTATTTTCACTCTGCCAATAGTTTACACCATAATTGCTTGATATGCCTCCTAAGAAAGCATTACAGCCATAATTTGTATGTCGAAGTATATGTGAAATAAGCGTTGAGATGGTTGTCTTACCATGAGTACCAGCAACACAAATGGCTTGCATATAATGAGATATCGATTGTAACACATCACTGCGTTTAACAACTTCAATTTGACTTTGTTGATACCAAATCAATTCAATATGAGTTGCAGGAATAGCTGGTGTATAAACAACCAAATCAACTTCTTTATTTATTAAATCAATATTCTCTTCAAAATGTATTTTAATTCCTTCTTTAATCAGTAGATCAGTTAGTGGGGTTGGTGTTTTATCATAACCACTCACATTCACTTTCCGCTCGTTGAAAAAACGTGCTAATGCACTCATGCCGATACCGCCAATGCCAATAAAATAAACGCTATGTAAATTTTCTAAGTTCATGAGTTTGCTATTTCAATTAATTTATTTGCAATCAAATCATCGGCATTTAAAACTTGTAATTGTTTGATATTGCCTTTCATAATTTCACATTGTTTTTGATCAACCAATAAATTGGCTATTTTTTTGATGAGTTCTGTTTTGGCTTCATTGTCTTTAACCATCAAAGCAGCATTGCGTTGAACAAGTGCCATGGCATTATGTGTTTGATGATCTTCACTTGCAAATGGGAAGGGTACAAATACAACAGGTTTGCCAACAATACATAATTCAGAAATAGATGAAGCACCTGCTCGCGATACAATGATATCAGCTGTGGCATAAGCGTAATCCATTTCACGGATAAATTCTACAACTTTAATACGATCTTCATTTCCAGCTATTTGTGCTTTTGCTATTTCATAGTAGGTTGTACCAGTTTGCCATATCAACTGAATATCGTTTTCAATAAAATAAGAGATAGATGCACTCATTGCTTCATTAATGCTTTTTGCACCAAGACTGCCTCCAAAAACAAAGACTGTTTTTTTATTTTCGTTTAGATTAAAAAACTGAATGCCTTGGCTTTTGGTAATACTTGCATTCGTAATATTTGCACGCACCGGATTTCCAGTAAGCATGATTCGTTCTTTCGGAAAGAACTTTTCCATATTGGCATAAGCAACACAAATTGCCTTTGCACGTTTGCCTAAAATTTTATTGCTTTTACCAGCAAACGAGTTTTGTTCTTGTATTAAAGTTGCAATTCCTTTGCGTTGCGCCATATATAAAACAGGAAAGCTTGCATAACCTCCAACACCAACCACAACATTTGGTTGAAAATCGTTGATGATGCTTTTTGCCTGCATAAAACTTTTCAATAATTTAAAAGGAAGTAAAATATTTTTTAGAATTGAACTTCTATTCAATCCTGCAATATCTAAACCAATAATTTGATAACCTTCTTTAGGCACTTTCTCCATTTCCATTTTGCCTTTCGCACCTACAAATAAAATATCACAGCTAGGATTCAAACGCTTCATAGCATTTGCAATAGCAATAGCCGGGAAAATATGTCCTCCGGTGCCGCCTCCTGCGATAATCATTTTTATTTGTTTTGTTTCTGTCATTTAACCTTTACTCTATTTAATTTTGTTCTTCAATAATTTCTTCTACTACTTCGTTTTCGTTGCCTTCTGTATTTTCAACAAATCGACTAACACTTAATATGATACCGATTGCCAAACATGTAAACCAAATTGATGAGCCTCCCATACTTACTAATGGTAATGTGAGTCCGGTAACGGGTACTAAGTTTACATTAACTGCCATATTTAAGAATGCTTGAAACACTAAAGTGAAACTCAAGCCTACTGCCAAAAAAGCGCCAAAAGCAAATGGACATCTTCGGAATATGATAATGCTTCGCCATAAAAAAAGCAGATACAAGAATACCATTCCTATACCCCCAAATAGTAAACCATATTCTTCAATTATAATAGAATAAATAAAATCAGAATAGGGGTGAGGTAAAAAATTTCTTTGTGAGCTATTGCCCGGACCAACACCTGTTAGGCCACCGTTAGCTTGCGCAATTTTAGCTTGCTGCACTTGATATGGAACATCATCTTTATCATTTGAACTAAAGTTTTTTATTCGAGCCTCCCATGTAGCTGCTCTTCCAAAGCCTGTTAGTTTGGATACGGTAAACAAGATTCCAAATAGCAGAATACCCGTTGTTGCTAAAATAAGCAAATGTGAAATTTGAATTCTACCAATAAAAAAGAGAACACAACATGAAAAGCCTATCATCAAAGCTGTTGATAAATTTGCCATTGCTATCAAACCACAAATAACAATGAGCGGAAGAAAGATATTGAGTGCAACTCGTTTAAAATTCCCTAAATCATTTTGAATGCGAGATAACTGACGTGCTAAAAACATAAAGAGGCCAAGTTTAGCTAAGTCAGATGTTTGAAACGTAATGCCTATTAAGGGCAGCCGTATCCAACGTGAGCCTTCATTGAGTGTGGTGCCAAAAAATAATGTATACAATAATAAAGGAATACTAATTGCAAATAAGAATACAGCAATTTTAGAGTAGATAACATAATTAACTTTATGAGCAACATAAATTATACCTAAGCCAGCGATCAACACTCCTAATTGTTTAATTAAATAAACTTCGGTATGGCCTTTGTGCATACGGTACGCCAATGAACCTGTGGAACTATATACAGCCATCAAACTAATGAGGGATAGTACAATGACTACACCCCAAATAATTTTATCACCTTTTGTTCTTTTTAATAATTGTTCCATTTTTTTATAATCTCTTTTTCAAACTAGGTTTCTTCAAACGACTTACAACGCTTTTACAGATGCAATAAATTGTTCACCTCTATCTTCGTAATTTTTAAATAAATCGAAACTTGCACATGCAGGAGAAAGTAAAACGCAATCTCCGCTTGAAGCTAATTCATATCCAATATGTACTGCGTCATTAACATTGTTTGTGTCAACAATATTTACCAATCCATCAAAAAATTTATGAATAGGTTCATTGTCAACTCCTAAACAAATAATCGTTTTAACTTTTTCTAGTACAAGATCTTTAATTTCGTTATAATCATTCCCTTTATCTACGCCACCAAGAATAAGAATAGTTGGCTTTTTCATACTTTCTAATGCATACCATACGCTATTCAAGTTAGTGGCTTTACTATCATTAATAAACTCAACACCACGAATGGTTCCAATACTTTCCATTCGATGTTCGATTGCAGTAAAGGTTTTTAAGCATTCCCGAATATTGGCATCTCTAATTTCAGCCACTCTTGCTGAGATACCTGCAGCCATTGAATTGTATTGATTATGTTTTCCCTTCAATGAAAGTTCATTGATAGAAATTGAAGATTGTTCACCGTTAAATCTAAACACCATTTCATTTTCATTAATATATGCGCCGTCGGTTTGTAATTGTTCGTTCATTGTGAAGTAGAGAGTTTTTGAATTTATTGGATTGGTCTGTAAAAAATGTTGTATTGTTTTATCGTCTTTGCAAAGGATGAGATAGTCTTCATCTTCTTGGTATTTTGTGATATTGAATTTTGCTTGTGTGTAGGCTGCAAAATCATAATTATATCTGTCTAAATGGTCGGGTGTGATATTCATAATCACGGCAATATCAGGTCTGAATGTTTGAATATCATCTAATTGAAAACTACTGATCTCCATTACATACCATGCAGTAGGGTTGATCACTAATTGTCGAGCGAAACTATTGCCGATATTGCCTACCACGGATACATTATAACCTGCCTTTTCAAATATTGCATAAGCTAAACTGGTTGTGGTTGTTTTGCCATTGCTTCCAGTTATACAAAGTATTTTACTTTCACCTTTGTATCTAAATGCGAATTCAATTTCACTCATGATGGGTGTATTCTGCGCACGCAGTTTTTGAATCATTTCCGCTTTTTCAGGGATACCCGGACTTTTAATTATTTCTTTTGCCGCTAAAATAATATCTGCTGAGTGTTGGCCTTCCTCAAAAGGGATTTCATTCGTTTGAAGTTCGATTTTGTATTTCTCAGGTATCAAACCCTTGTCACTCACAAATACAGAAATACCCTGTTGCTTAGCAAGCAAGGCAGCACCTGTACCACTTTCTCCACTTCCGAGTATGACTAAATCAAATTTCATTTTTCTTTTATTATTATGTTTTTTATTCTTATTTCTGTTTATTGCATTTTTAATGTAACTACACTGAGCACGGCGAGTAATATTCCAATGATCCAAAATCGAATGGCGATTTTGCTTTCATGGTAACCAAGTTTTTGATAATGATGATGCAGTGGCGACATAAGAAAGATTCTTCTTCCTTCACCATATTTTCTTTTTGTGAATTTGAAATAGGCCACTTGTAACATCACACTTAAATTCTCAATTAGAAATACACCACAAATAATGGGGATGAGTAGTTCTTTACGAATGATAATGGCTAATGATGCAATAATACCTCCAAGCGCTAAACTGCCTGTATCGCCCATAAATACTTGTGCTGGATAACTATTATACCAAAGAAACCCAATACAAGCCCCTACAAATGCCCCAATGAATATCGATAATTCATCGAGATTAGGAATAGGCATGATATTCAGGTATTGTGCAAACGTAAAATGACCTGATACATAAGCAAACAAAGCCAAGCACGAGCCAATGATCGCACTGGTACCTGTGGCTAATCCATCAAGCCCATCCGTTATATTGGCCCCATTTGAAACCGCAACAATGATGAAAATAACGAAAAGAATATAAATGATAGGCGTTAAAAAATTTACCGCATCATTACCAAACCATGCTGCTATTTTAGCATAACTTAATTCATGATTTTTAGCAAATGGTATGGTTGTTACAACGCTTTTTACACGTGCATAGGTTCGAGTACGTCCTCTATCATCAACACGAACAATATTATCTTTTAACACTTTATCAGTTGTGCTATAGGTGGCTGGTCGACCGCCTGTTGTCTCTCTAACGATATACACATTCTGATTGTAATAAAGTGTTGCACCTACGATAATGCCTAAGCCAACTTGTCCAAGTATTTTAAATCTCCCTGCTAAACCTTCTTTATTTTTCTTAAATACTTTAATATAATCATCTAAAAAGCCAATTAGTCCGAGCCATATGGTAGAAATAACCATCAACAGAATATAAACATTTTCAACTCGAGCGAATAGTAAGGTAGGAATTAAAATAGCGGCAATGATGATAATACCACCCATAGTTGGTGTGCCAGATTTTTGTTTTTCTCCATCTAGACCTAAATCTCGAACAGTTTCACCAATTTGTTTACGATGTAAATATTTAATTAATCGTTTGCCATACACTAATGAAATAAATAGTGACATGATGATTGCCAAGGCTGTTCTGAAAGAAATAAAGTAAAATACACCAGCACCTGGTATATTAAACTGTTCTTTGAGATATGTAAAGATGTGATACAGCATTTTTTTTATTTCTATTTTTCTAAAAGTTCAAACATTTCTTCAATTATTTTTTTATCATCAAAAGGGTATTTTATACCACTTATCTCTTGATATTTTTCGTGTCCTTTACCAGCAACTAAAATAATATCGCCACCTTCGGCAATGCTGCAAGCAGTTTTTATTGCTTCTTTTCGATCGCTAATACTTACATATTTTTTTCGTTGGTGAACAGCCACACCTTCTTCCATTTCTTTAATAATTGAAGAGGCATCTTCGCTACGTGGATTGTCGGATGTAAATATTACTTTGTCGCTATGTTCACAAGCAACTAAACCCATCACTTGTCGTTTTGTTTTATCACGATCTCCTCCACAACCAACTACTGTAAATAGGGTTTCATTTCCTTTTCTCAATTTATTGATGGTAGCCAACACATTGAGCAAAGCATCCGGTGTATGAGCGTAGTCAACAATGGCTAGTATATTTTCTACTTTTGAATTAAGTGTTTCAAATCTTCCTTCGGCACCTGTGAGCATACTTAGATATTGCAATACATTTTGTTTGTCTTCGCCAAGTAAAATAGCTGCACCATAAACACAAAGGATATTGTATGCGTTAAACTCACCAATCATTCTAAAAAAAACTTCTTCACCATTCACACTCATCACCAAACCACTTAAAATATTTTCTAATATTTTACCTTTAAAATCGGCCATCGTTTTTAACGAGTATGTGCTTTTATTTGCTTTCGTATTTTGAAGCATTACAAGGCCTCTTTTGTCGTCAACGTTGGTTAACGCAAATGCATCAGATGGCAAATAATCGAAAAATGTTTTTTTAACTTTAATATATTCATCAAAGGTTTGATGATAATCTAAATGATCATGTGTGATATTCGTAAAACAAGCTCCTTTAAATCTGATACCCTCAATTCGATGTTGATGAATGGAATGTGAACTAACCTCCATAAAAACATGGGTGCAACCATCGAGTAACATTTCAGATAAAAGTTTTTGAAGACTGATTGCGTCTGGAGTAGTATGAGTTGATGGTAGAATTTTTTCTCCAATTCTATTTTGAACAGTAGAAAGTAAACCACATTTATATCCTAAGTTTGAGAAAAGTTGATATAATAAAGTAGCACAAGTGGTTTTCCCATTGGTGCCTGTAATTCCAACCAATTTAAGTTTTGAAGAAGGATTGTCATAAAATGCAGCGGCAATACGCCCAGCAATACTAGCTGAATCTTCAACTTCAATATAAGTTATTTTTTTTTGTAAACTAGATGGAAGCGATTCGCAGATGATCGTAGTTGCACCATTTTCAATTGCCGTATTGATAAATGAATGTCCATCACTTATTTGACCTTTAATAGCAATAAAGAGTGAATCAGAAATTATTAAACGAGAATCAATACATACCAAACTCACTTCACGACTGAGTTCGCCATGAATGGATTTGTATTGTATTGAGGATAATATGTCGTTTAAATATTTCAAATTAGCTTAACTGTATTGTTATTTTTTGACCTTTTTTATATTGAGTACCAGGTGCAATTGATTGTGCAACTACTTTGCCTTTTCCTTGTGGTATGACTTTCAATCCAATTTTTTCTAATTGATAAATTGCATCACGTAAACCCATGCCAGCCACGTCAGGTACTTGATTGCTATAAACTGGTAAGGGTGAATAAGTTAAATTACCCAAACTATCTGTTGTGATATTTTGTAACCAAGTTGATGAATTAGGTACTTTTTTAGCGATTGATAATTTGCGAGCAATTAAGTTATAGTCGGCAGCTTGTAAACTTTTCGCAGGTAAAGGACTATTTATTTTTTCTTGATTGGCCACAGAATTTTTATCATGCATTTTAATCGCGTATAATCTATTGGCTACTTCTTTAAAAACTGGCATTGCAATTAACCCACCGTAATAGTTTGATGATCCCTTACGTGTACGAAGCACTACACAAATTGTATACTGAGGATCTTCTTTTGGAAAAAAGCCTACAAACGAACCATGGTAAACCCTATCTGAGTATCGAATGCCTTTGTCTGCAACCTGAGCGGTTCCAGTTTTACCACAAATTGTATAAAACGGATTACGTAAATCTTTACCTGTTCCACTTTGTACAACTTCATTCATTGCACTTTTAACTTGTTCAAGTGAAGAAGAATCTAGCAAGTTTTTTTCGAGTACGGTTGGTTGAAAAGTCACCACATCTTTTCCATATTCACGAACACTATTTACAAGATAAGGCTTCATCATATTGCCGTTATTTGCTATTGCATTATAAACCATACAAGTATGCAATGGGGTAATCATCACACTATAGCCCGTACCCATAAATGCTAACGAATATTTGCCTTTGGTTACTGAATCCTTTGTAAATCTTGGAGTTGATTCTCCATCTATATCCAATCCTGTTTTTAAATCAAGTCGAAGTGCATGCAGGTTAGACCAATACGATCCTATCTTATCTTTATAATTTGAATGAATTAATTTCGCAAAAGCTACATTAGATGAATGAGCAAATGCATCTTTAATTGAGAGTACACCTAAGCCAGCATGGCTATCGTGAATTGTATATGGACCAATTTTCCAAGCACCACCTTGACAATCAATACGATCATCTATTTTAATGAGTTTGTCACGAAATAATGAAATTAGTGAAACTAGTTTAAAAGTTGATCCTGGTTCAATACGTTGAAAAGCGTAATTATAATCTTCACCATAAGAACCATCCGGACGTCTACCTAAATTTGCAATTGCTTTAATTTTTCCTGTCTTTACTTCCATCACAATGCATGTTCCAAATGTTGCTTGCTCTTTTTCAACTTGTCGCAAAAGTGCATTCTCGGCTACATCTTGAATATTGACATCCAATGTTGTTAAAACATCCTTTCCATTTTCAGGATCAATTTCTGAACCATCAATGGGCATCCAAGTGCCACCTGCAATTTTTCGTTCTATCCGTTGCCCTTGACTCCCTTTTAAAAAGTTGTCATATCGACGTTCGATGCCAATGTTTTGAGCATTTTTTCTATAGAGTCCAACCACACGATTTGCTAATAGGCCAAATGGATTGATGCGTTTTGTATTTGATTCAGCAATAAAACCACCTTTATTTTGTCCTTTACAAAAGGGTTGAAATTTTTTAATAGTTAGATATTCTGAGTAATTCGCTTTTTTCTTTAATAGAAAGTAACGGTTGCCTTTTGCATATTCTTTTGACAATATTTCTTTGTATTCAGTCCAAGAATTATCCTTTAAAGTGGATGCAATATTTTTCGATAGAGGTTCGATATATTTATAAAAGGTATCCTTAGGAATTGCTTTCATATCGATACGTAAATCAAATTCAGGAATAGATGAAGAGAGCAGGCTGCCATCTTCACTATAAATATTTCCTCGTTCTGGTTGAATTACTTGAATTCGTGTATGAAGACTATCTGCTAAAACTTTTAATTCCTTACCTTCTTTAAAATAGATGACCCCTCCTTTATAAAGAATCATCACGCCAAATAAACACATGGCGAGGAATGTCACGTAAACACGAAATCTTATGTCTTTACTTGTGTTCATTCTGAAATTTGAATTTTAAAAGGTGGTATTTTAGTTTTCTCTAATCCTAGTGCAGAGGCTCCAATTTCGAGTTGGCTTTCTTTTGTCAAAAACATGAATTGTGTTTTTTCATCAATATATCGCCATCGATCTTCTTTCAATAGAGTGGCCGTTTCATTGATACGACGAATTGTATTTTCCGCATAATGATTCATAGTGATATAGATCAAGCTTAATGCGGTGCAGTAAAGAATGAAGGGAATATTATGCACAATACCCTTATTTCCTGCAAGTTGAAGCATAGTTCTCCAATTAGGCAATTTGTTCAGTAAGGGTAGTTTTGGGAAAGACATGTTTTTGGGTGTTCTAGTATATTGTGTTTTGTATTTTATATGGCTTATATGATGAATAGAAACATTGATTTTTCATGAGTTCAACTCACTCTTCACTAACTTACTTTCTTTTCGATGCTTTAACTCAATGTTCAATTTTTTGAGCGACTCTAAGTTTTGCACTTCTCGATCTTGGATTCAATTTTTGTTCTTCTGCACTGGGCAGAATGGGTTTTTTATTTACAAGTTTTAAGTGTTTTTTCTTTTCACTATTCTTGAAACTAAAAACTTCTTCTTCAAAAGACTCAAGCTTCATCCATTGTTTCACAATACGATCTTCAAGAGAATGAAAAGTTATAATCACCAATCGTCCATCGTTTTGTAAGCAGTTCGTAATGGTCGACAAAAACTCTCTCAAGGCATTCATTTCGTCATTCACTTCAATACGTAAAGCCTGAAATACTTGAGCTAAATACTTATTTTGGTTGCCATACATGAGTCCGTCAATGGCTTGTTTAAATTCATTGATGGTCGTAATTTTCATACGTGATCTTGTATCTGCAATTTTTTTTGCCAAAGTTTTTGCGTTCGACACTTCACCATATTCTTCAAAGAGCTGATGTAATCTTTTTTCGGAGTACATATTCAAAATATGAGTGGCAGTTAACGATGTTCTTTGATCCATTCTCATGTCAAGTTGCGCATCATAACGAATTGAAAAACCACGCTCTGCCGTATCAAATTGGTATGAACTAACGCCGAGGTCTGCTAACACACCATCTAGTTTAAGTTTATACAATCTTGCAAAACGATTGGCATAACGAAAGTTCTCCTGAACAAAAATTACACGGTTGTCATCTGGTAAATTTTGTTTGGCGTCAATATCTTGGTCAAAAACTATTAGTTTTCCTTTTGGGCCTAAATGTTTAAGAATTTCGTTACTATGACCACCACCACCAAAAGTTGCATCTAAATAGATTCCATTTGGCTTAATGTTCAAGTTTTCAATACACTCATGTAAAAGAACTGATTGGTGGTAAAAAGTGTTAGTCTCCATTTTATAATCCGTCAAATGGATTCATAAAATCGGTTCCAAGTACCTCTCCTCCTAAATTATTCATCTCATCTGGAGCAACAGAAGTTTCTTGACGATACGCTGTTGCATCCCACAATTCCATCTTATTCATTTGTCCTGAAAAAACTATATCCTTGGTAATATTTGCGTAAGCAAGCATTGTTTTCGGAATGAGCAAACGTCCTGCAGCATCAGGTTCTAAGAAAGTAGCACCGTTTAAAAAGAGTCGTTTGAATTTTCTAGCCTTTTCATTAAAGTCATTCAATTTGCTAACAATTGCCTCAACTTTTTCCCATTGTTTTTCGGTATAAAGTGTTAAGCATTTGTCTGAACCTCTATTTAAAACAAAGCGAGCGCCTTCAGCTTCGGTAAGCTGTTTTTTCAACCCTGCAGGAAGCATAAATCTTCCTTTGGGGTCTAAAGTCACTTCAAATTCGCCTAAAATATTGTTCATTAATCAGAATTAATCTTTTAATGACACAAAATAACACAATTTCCCATTAAATAACACAATTTTTGAGCATTCTTATTTATCCACATATTTGAATGCTCTTACCGTTGGGCTTTTTCAAGTAATTATCTATGTTTTAGCCATTTACAAGGTATAAATTGTTAGTGAAATGTGGATAGTGTAATTAATTCTGTTAGTTAAGCTGTATAGCTTGTTAAAAAGCTTAAAATGGAAATAAAATAGCACGTAAATAAACAATAGATATGCGAATAAACCAAAATTTAATATCTAACCTATTATCTTTTTCTCCATAATTTAGAAGTCAAAAAAGAAGTTAGTTAATTGATTAATTCTTTTTGTAAAAGAATATTTATTGAGAATCATGATTTAATAAACATAATCACTCATTTTCAATTCTATTCGTATTTTTAACCGATTGATATGAGTGCAGCGCAAAAAGATATTACACTTGAAGAAGTGCAAAAAATAATTCAAGGCAATTCAGCTTGGAAAGTAGTCAACACTTTGCTTGATAAAGGCTTAATTAGTGTTTATGAAAATTTGTACGAAAACTATCAACCAAAAAAGGAAAAATTTGTCTTTCTCAATCCCTCCTATACCGATGAAAGTAAATTAAAACTGCTTTTTATTCAACTTGAAAAAGCGCCAAAGCAATTAAATCTTCTATTGACTTATTTACATCTTAAGCAGACAGAAGATGACGTGATTCAATCTGAACTTTTAAAACATTCATCTTCTAGCTCGGCCCAACTAAAAGCCTTGGTGGATAAAGAGATATTTGAAATTAAGAAACTAGAAATTGATAGGATAAAATTTGATGCACCCGTTAAACTTCAAACTAATGTGCTCTCAACTCAGCAACAATTAGGCTATGAAGATATTCTAGATGGGTTTCAAAAAAAGCAACCAGTACTTTTAAAAGGGATTACAGGAAGTGGTAAAACGCATATTTACTTTAAACTTATTGAAGATTGTATTGCCCAAAATAAACAGGCTCTTTATTTATTGCCTGAAATTGCTTTAACGGCTCAAATTGTGCGTAAGTTACGATCAGTTTTTGGTTCTAGAATCGGTATTTACCACTCACGTTTTAGTAATAATGAAAGAGTAGAGGTATGGAAGAAAATTCAACATCATCAATATGATATGGTTATTGGTGCGCGTTCAGCATTAATGCTTCCTTTTGCAAATTTAGGATTGGTCATTATTGATGAAGAGCATGATAATTCATACAAGCAGCAAGACCCCGCCCCACGTTATCATGCACGTGATGCGGCTATCTATTTGGCTCATCAATGTCAAGCCAATATAGTATTAGGAAGCGCCACTCCCTCAATTGAAAGCTATTATAATACGCAAATCGGGAAATATAAACTAGTTGAATTAAATCAACGATACGGCACTGCTATTTTACCCAATGTGACCATTGTAGATAGCAAACTTGATATGCTTCAGAAAACGCAAAAAGGAATTTTTTCAGGTCAATTAGTTCAAGCGATTAAAACCTCTCTAGAGAATAAAAAACAGATCATACTATTTCAAAATAGAAGAGGTTATTCGCCCTATATCATGTGTAGTTCATGTGCTTGGGTGCCGCAATGTAAGTATTGTGATGTTTCGCTTACCTATCACAAACATTCAGATCAGTTACATTGTCATTATTGTGGATCTAAGTCTCCGTATATAAAGACCTGTCCCGCTTGTGGAAATAGTAAATTGATAGCAAAAAGTTTTGGTACCGAAAAAATTGAAGATGATATTAAACTTCTATTTCCGAATGCACGTGTTGAGCGTTTTGATTGGGATGCCATGCGAATTAAGAATAAATACAGTGAAATTATTCGACAATTCGAAAACCGAGAAATAGATATTTTGGTTGGGACACAAATGCTTGTAAAAGGACTTGATTTTGAACATGTCAATACTGTAGGTGTGCTGAGCGCTGATAGTCTATTGTCGTATCCAGATTTTAGGGTGAATGAAAGAGTGTTTCAATTACTCGAACAAGTTAGTGGGCGTGCAGGTAGAAAAAATGATATAGGTAATGTGTTTATACAATTGTTTAAAACTCATCATCCAACTATTTTACATGTGAAGGAACATGATTATCTTGGCTTTTATAAAGATGAAATTGAGGCACGAAAAGAATTTCAATATCCGCCGTTTACTCGTTTATTACGAATAGTACTTAAACATAAAAATCAAGATACTGTTTTATTTGCAGCACAAAAATTAGCGCAAGATATTTCTTCTCTTCCTCGTACTATTTTATTTGGACCGGCTGAGCCACCAATTGCTCGAATTAGGAATCAATTTATACAAGAAATTCTTTTAAAAATTAATCGAGATACCAAAATTATGCAGGAGATAAAACGAATAGTGAAAGAAAAAATTGTTCAACTCAATACAACTAAAAATTATTCAACTGTTCAGGTTATTTTAGATATTGATCCTTATTAATCCATTTAAATTCAATAAAACACGAAATGATTTATCCTTAAAAAATGAGGAGCTGCTGATTACAAAATATATCCAAGCTCTATCAATAAAAGCACCATAACACCAAGTATGATTCGATAGATGCCAAATATTTTAAATCCTTTTTCTTTTACAAAACCAATAAAAAATTTAATAGCTATTACTGCTACAATAAACGCAACCACATTGCCAATCACCATGGTTGTTACTTGATCTGAACTAAACATACCATTTTCTTTGATAAACGTCAAGGTTTTATATGCTGTTGCAGCAAACATGGTTGGCACTGCTAAAAAGAAAGAAAATTCAGCAGCCGCTTCTCTTGAAATTTTTTGCGTCATACCGCCTATAATAGTTGCAGCACTTCTACTTAAACCAGGAAAAATAATGGCAAGACATTGAAACAAACCAATTTTGAATGAAAGTTTATTATCTATTTCATCAGTAGTATGTATTTTTGGTTTATTAAACCACTTATCAACAAATAAGAGAAGTATGCCTCCTAATATCATCACAATGGCTATAACCAATGGTTTGCCAAGGATATCATCAATAAAATCATTCAATAATTTCCCTAGTACCAAGGATGGGATCACTGCAATCAATAATTTTAAATAGAAACTTGGGTTTTTAAAATTGATGAATTTTTTAAAGTATAAAACTAAAACAGAAAGAATAGCACCAAGTTGAATACTTACTTCAAAATATTTCGTAAATGGCTCATCGTCAATATGCATAATGGCACTTGTAATAACCATATGACCCGTTGATGAAATCGGTAAAAATTCGGTTATACCTTCCACAATAGCTATAAAAATAGCTTGTAAATTATTCATGATTTATATTAAAGTAACGAAATACTCGCGAACGAGTTGGAATTCAAAATTTTGAAATAGCGTGTTTTACTTATCGTAAATTAATTACCAGAGCTCGGTTTTTTCATAATCGCATATCCTTCAATACCTAAACCAACAAGAATGAGTATTGGAGCTAAAGTAATTCTTCTAAAACTATAAAGTGAATCAGCATCGAACACATTTGGATCAGCACTTCTCCCACCAGACATCAACATATAGCCAACTATTATAACAACCAATCCAATGGCCATGAGTAGATAATTTTGTTTTTCAAAAAGAAAAGGGAGTCCTTGAAAACTTTTTTTATTAGAAGGGGTAAAACTTGTCTTAACAGGCTCTGGAGCTTGTTTAACTTGATTTGTAACCACGGTTTCTTGTTCTGATGTTTTTTGTTTAGACATAATTTTTTGTTTTAATAAAGATCATCTAATTGAGTTCTTAAATATTTAATTACTGAACGATGTGTACTTAATAACGAAATTACAATTCCCAATGCCAAAATAGTTGAACATAAAATCAACATCCATTTTACACTAGAAAGGGCTTTAATTTCAGGAAGCCAACTTTCAGCAAACATTTTTAATGCTAAAATACCCAATATCGCCAAAACCGCACTAATAATGCCATTCCATACACCTCTAATATTGAAAGGTTTTGCAATAAACCATCTTGTTGCCCCAACCATTTGCATTGTTTTAATCAAAAAACGATTGCTATACATGGCTAATCGAATTGTATTGTCGATTAAAATGATAACAGAAAAAATCAAGAATAATGATATAATCAGTATCACAATTCCTAATCGACGCACATTACTATTCATAATGTCGACCAAATTTTTCTGATAAAACACTTCTCTAACAATATTACTTTGCTTAATAAATTTTTCTATCTTAATTAAGCTATCGGTATTCATATACTGTGAGTGTAAATGAAAATTAACTGAAGTATAAAGTGGATTATAATCAAGAACCTGTAAAAAATCTTCGCCAAAATCTTTTTTGAATTGTTCAGCTGCTTTCTCTTTAGAAATGTATTGAGATGATTTTGTAAAAGACTGCTTATCTAAAATATCCTTCAATTTCATTCCTAATTCATCACGCGAATTGTCATTTAATATCACCGATATCTCTATGTTTTCTTTAAATGTTTTCGAAAGTTGTCCGGCATTAATCACTAACCAGCCAAGAGACCCAAGCAAAAACAAAACCAAAGCAACGCCAATTATTGAATATACATAGGTCGCCTTCCCTTTTTTTACTTTTGTCGAAATATATTGTTCATTACTCATCAGCCTTCAAAAGTAGAAAAAAAAATTGCTTTCTGATACTCAATCTTCAAATTATGTGATTTTTAACACAAGTAGCTAGTATTTATTCGTTCTGTTACCAAATTCAATAAATTATTGTATTAACATTTCGAATTTATTATTTATCTATCTCTTCAATTTTATTCATTTTAACGCATTAGATTGTTTAACCGATTGAATCAAACCTTTCTCAGCTTCTTTTGCCGTTCATCATGATTTTAACAAATTCCATTATTTTGATTTATTACTTTTGGCAAAATTTTAATGAATGAAACTTAAACACTTGTTTTTTGTGGCTTCTATTGCTACAATCGGTCTTGGCGCTTGTCAAGAAAAATTGAATGGCAACACCGAAGAGGCATCGTCACTTCCTGCTGGAAAGAAATTCCTCGATCCTTCCAATATTGATACTTCAGTAAATCCTGCAGATGATTTTTATGCTTATGCAAATGGCGCTTGGTTAAAATCAACGCCGATACCTGCTTCTGAAACCAGATGGGGGAGCTTTAATCTTCTAGAAGATTTTAATAAAAAAGCTTTATTCGGTCTATTAGAAGAAGCTGCTGCAAAAAAAGGTGCTTCAAAAGGCAGTCCTGAACAAATGGTTGGTGATTGTTATGCGGCTGGTATGGACACTGTAGCTATTGAAAAAGCAGGTATTGGCGCCATTCAATCTGAATTGGATAAAATAAATGCCATTACAGATACAAAATCTCTTTTAGATGAAATTGCCAGAGAAACTACAACAGGCATGAATCCATTATTTGGATTTTATATAGGACCCGATGATAAAGAAGTAACAAAAAATATCTGTAATTTATTCCAAGGTGGATTGGGTTTGCCGGATCGTGATTATTATTTGAAACAAGATCCACGCGAAAAAGGGATACGTGAAAAATATATTCCACATATAGCAAATATGCTTAAACTGAGTGGCGAATCTGAAGCAGATGCCATTAAACATGCAAATACAATAATGGCTATGGAAACAAACATGGCAAAAGCAAGTATGGATAGAGTTTCAATGAGAGATCCTTACAAATTATATAACAAGTATTCGTTAACTGATTTTAGTTTAAAAACACCTGGTATTGATTGGAAAGATATGATGAAAAAGATGATGGTTTCTAATCAAGATACTTTATTGGTTGCAACACCTGATTTTTTTATTGCCTTGTCGAGCATGTTGAAATCAACCCCAATTGAAGATTGGAAAACTTATTTAAAATGGCATTTGATCAGTGGTATGTCGGGTTATTTAAGTAGTAGTTTTGATCAAGAAAACTTTGCTTTTTATGGTAAGGTGATGAGAGGTCAACAAGAACAAAAGCCTCGTTGGAAAAGAGTTTTGCAAGTGGTTGATGGATCAGTTGGTGAGCAATTAGGAAAAATGTATACAGATAAATATTTTACAGCTGATGCAAAAAAACGTATGCTTGAATTGGTTGATAATTTACAATCTGCTTATGAAGCACGTATTAATAATTTAGATTGGATGAGCGATAGTACGAAAGCAAAAGCAAAGGATAAATTACATGCCTTTATTAAAAAGATTGGATATCCTGACAAATGGAGAGATTATAGCGGACTCGAAATAACAAGAGATTCGTATGCTAAAAATATTTTAGCCTCTAATGTTTTTGATTATAGATTTATGATTAATAAATTAGGCAAACCTGTTGATCGAACAGAGTGGGGTATGACACCACCAACCGTGAATGCATATTATAATCCAGCATTTAATGAAATTGTTTTTCCTGCTGGAATTTTACAATATCCTTTCTTTGAAAAAAATGCTGATGATGCTGTTATTTATGGCGCTATTGGAGGTGTTATCGGACATGAAATGACCCATGGTTTTGATGATCAAGGTTGTCAGTATGCTGCAGATGGTAATTTGAAAAACTGGTGGAGTGCTGAAGACAAATCTCATTTTGATGCGAAAACAAAAATGGTAAAAGATCAATATGATGCCTATACGATTCTTGATAATAAGCATGTAAATGGCGCATTAACCCTAGGCGAAAATCTTGCCGATTTAGGTGGTGTAACAATAGCCTACGATGCATTTAAGAAAACAAAACAAGGTCAAAGTCAAGAAAAAATTGATGGTATGACTCCTGATCAACGTTTCTTTATGAGTTGGGCGCAAGTTTGGCGTTCTAATATTCGTGATGAAGAAGCAGCAACACGTTTAGTTACAGATCCGCATTCGCCAGGAGTACATCGCTGTAATGGTCCTTTAAGTAATTTCACGCCGTTCTATCTTGCCTTTAATGTGAAAGAAGGAAATAAAATGTACAAGCCCGAGGCACA
>DAOOQH010000024.1:0-21465 GCA_035388625.1 Chitinophagaceae bacterium
AGATATTATAGTTTGTGCTTGGAGTGGTGGAAAATACGACAAAGAAAAGTATGGCCATTTATTTCTTGAAGCACAAAAAAAAGGAATTTTAATATTAGGTGCTGCAGGTAATTTTTATAGCGAACAATGCGATCCACCTTCTTCTATTTCAACTGTTTATGTAGTAAGTGCTGTAGATACTCTTTTTAAAAAAATGAAAAATGCGAATTATGGACAAAAAGTTGATTTGTCAGCACCGGGTGAATTTGTGTATGCACCACATCCATCAAAAGAAAATACTTATGGATATAACGATGGAACCTCTGCCGCAGTTTCAATGATAGGTGGTTGTGCAGCGATATTAAAAGTATTAAAACCTAAAGCAAGTCCCGACGAAATAATGAGGGCACTTAAAAATACAGCGCAACCAATTGATAGTTTAAATAGCTCTTATAGTGGCAAACTAGGTGCAGGTTTTCCTGATTTAGAGAAGGCTTCACAATATCTTATATCAAAAACATCAAAAGATATATATTTTAATTCGAAACGTCCTGAAGGAGATATTGTGATTGAAAAAACGTCATCAAAAACAAGTTGGGATATTGCTTCAACAGGTGGCATCAAAGGTTATTATTTTTCGCTAAAAGGTGAATGGAAGGATTCGAAATCGCCCATTCAATTTTACTTTCATGATTCGTTATTGGCATCTTATTCTTCGAAAGAATTTCCGATAAATTTATTTATTCAATCGCCTCAGGTTCGTGTTGAATATCGAGGTAAAAAAGGAAATTCAGCCTCCATCATTTCATACGATGCATTGCCCATTGATTCTACAAAACTTTTTTGCAAAGACACTCGTCGTTATGAAAATCCTTATGATGAAATAAGTGATGGAAGTGGTTCGTCGAACTATGCAAACAATTGTGATTGCAAATGGCAAATTACTGCCCCGGTTGGAAAACGAATTAAAATTGAATTTGACGAATTAGATACTCAGGCTAAAATTGATTATGTTTCATTATTCGATGGTATTTATACAATGCCAGAAAATATATTAGGTTCATTTAGCGGACCCGATTTACCCCCTATTATTGTTTCAACTACAAATGAGGTATTGATATGGTTTGTTACCGATTCAAACACAACCTCTCAAGGTTGGCATTTAAACTATAGTTTTACAGATGAAGAGGCGGGTGTGAAACCTCCTTTGAAAAATAAGAATAAATAATTCTATTATGATGTTATACCATTTCTAATGATAGATAGTCCAAAGACTATTTGAATTGTGAAATGGATTATACCGAGACAATTTGAGTTTGGTCCAATTGGAATTGGACCATTACAGAAATGGATTCGGTATCATTATATGCAATAGATAATTAGGCACACCTACCTTTTTATTGTGGTCTATAAAATACCATCGCTGTTTTTAAGTTGGCTGTTAAATTCGAAATTCTAGTTGCATCGCTTGGGTGAGTGCTTAATAATTCGGGCGGTTTTGGACCACTTTTAGCCGCCATTCTTTTCCAAACTTCAATTGCTTCTTTAGGATCGTAACCAGCCATGGCCATAAATATCATACCCATTTTATCTGCTTCATTTTCGTGTTGGCGTGAAAAAGCGAGTATACCTAATTGACCACCAATTCCAAATGCTTGATTAAATGTATTATTTACTTTTGGATTGTTTGATGTTGCAATATCTCCACCAATTGATAAACCTTGGGCTATTAATGATTGCGTCATACGCTCACTACCATGTCGTGCTAATGCATGTGAAACTTCGTGACCTATAACTGCTGCTAAACCTGCTTCATTTAAGGTGACAGGAAGTAAACCACTATACACAACCACTTTTCCGCCAGGCATACACCATGCATTAATTTCTTTA
Organism: Chitinophagaceae bacterium; assembly: GCA_035388625.1. Lineage (GTDB taxonomy): Bacteria > Bacteroidota > Bacteroidia > Chitinophagales > Chitinophagaceae > OLB11. The sequence goes on from DAOOQH010000024.1 coordinate 1,870, forward strand.
CTACTCACTAAATTAAATTCCCAATTAAAACCAGCTAATTGTTGGGTCAAACCTTTTGAACTCATATAATCATTGACAGCTTTACTTAATCGTGTACCCACTTTATTGAGCATGATGGCTTCCGGGGTATTTTTTACTGGAGGATTTGTACCTAAAAAACCTTTGTATTGCGTGAGTGCTAAACTTTGCATGGTTGATTCAGGAATTAAGGCAAGTCTTTTTCTGCCAGTTAATGCAACACGAGAACATGAAAAAACAGTGATGGTTAACAATAGAAATAAAGAGAATTTCTTCATAATAGAATTATATTTTATGTATGGCAAAACTAATCATTCAATTTGATATTTGTTTTTTGTGATTGTAAGAATGTTCTACTCAAGTAGGAATCTTTACGCTATCTATCCCATTCATCCAAACAATGTTTAACATTGAATTTGTTTAACACATTGCTCAAATCATTATATATTTTATGTTGTAAACTAGATACTGAATTCAATCCAAATCATATTTAGGCTATTTTATTGAATCAAGTATCAATGCAATGAATGCAATTATTAATTAGATAGGTTCAATTGCCTATGCAACAATTTAGATGCGTACCGCCCATGTAAGTTTGTTGTGTATTAAACACTATTCGAGTTTGGATATATTAATTCATGGTACCATTTTATTATTTCCATCTCATCACATTTAAAAAAACAAAACAATGAAACAAACTATCAAACTTCTTTTGTTATCATTCATGATGATGATAACCCATTTTGCTGATGCACAGTGCGATCCGCCTACCTCTTTAAATCATTCGTATAATAATGCGGTATCAACATTTACATGGGATGCTGTTGCGGGTGCAGATGATTATACGGTTGAATTTAAGTACCCAGGTTATTCGTGGCAAAATTTAGAGTTTGCCGAAACAACACCAACAAATTCATTAATTGTGAATGATATTTATCAAAGTGCCACATTTGAATGGCGGGTTATTTGTAATTGCGGAATAGCAGGAACAAGTATATCAACGGTCTCAACCCTTACTATTCCTTGTCCACAACCACAAGCTTTAAACGTTACAAATCTAGATGTAACAAGTGCAACTATTAACTGGTCGCCAGCAACAGGAATGAATGCAATGCTTTCAGATTTTGTTGCAAGCTATAGAGCATTAGGAACATCAACATGGATTTCGCTCGGTCATACTTTTGACTTCTTTAAAAACATTATAGGATTGCAACCAGCCACCACCTATGAATATTGTGTAATGCAAACCTGCCCATATTTTAATAGCCCCACTAGTATGGGGCAATTTACCACATTACCTTCATGTTATGCTCCAACAGGTTTAATAAATGATAATACATCAACAACACAGGCAAGATTAAATTGGAATGCGTCTGCAAATGCTGTAAATTATACTGTTGAGTATAAACCAAGTACTAGTACTACATGGTTAAGTTTGTCACCAACAAATTCAACCAATATTACGATTATAGGATTAGCTGCATCTACGCTTTACGATTGGCGTGTTAAAACCGATTGTAATGGAAATATGAGTCCTTATGCCAATGCACAATTTACAACGTCTGGTACCAATGGATGTATAGTACCTACCGGATTATATGCTACCTCGGTTGGCAATACAAGTGCAGTTTTAAATTGTCTTCCTATTACTGGTGCAATTGGTTACCAAGTGCAATGGAAAAAACTCTCATCAACATCATGGTCTAATTTTTCAGGAACAAGTCCTATAGGCATTGCAATTAATTCCTTGGCTATGAATACAGCTTATGAATTTAGAATGCGCACAAGATGTGGAGCCTCAACATATAGCCCGTATTCTCCATCCGTTGTTTTTAATACTTTAAATTGTGTATCAAGTGGAATCAATAACAACGAATGGATTGATTATTTTAATATAGGTTCACTTTACAAATCGTCTGGTAAAGAAATTGGCGGCTATGCCTTAAGAAATCAAACCGTTAATTTAGAGATTGGCTCCACTCGAACAGGTACAATAAGTGCAGGTATTTCAGGCACAATTAATCAACAAAATTTTGCTGTATATATCGATTTTAATAGAAATGGTTCTTACGGAGATCTTGGCGAAAAAGTAGCATCTGGAAGTTTTACCAATACAACCAATAATACGTATTCCTTAATTATTCCAACCACAGCTACACCTGGAACCGCTGGTATGAGGGTTGTTTTAAGACGAAGCAGTAATGGTTTATCATCACCTTGTTTAACTGGATTTTTGGGTGAGACCGAAGATTTTACTGTAAATCTAATTGCGCCGCCACCTTTACGTATGGCTGAAAAATTAGATGTTGAAGAAGAGATACAAGCAAATCCCAATCCATCGAACGGACAATTTACAATTCAAATGAGTAACGAACATGAAGCCATTTATTTTGAAGTAATGAATTTGAATGGATCAATGGTTCAGAAAAATAGCATGAATGAAATTTCAACTTTCGGAATTGATTTAATGAATATGCCAGCAGGAATTTATTTGCTTCGTGTCAAAGATAAAACAGGCAAAATTCATATGAAGAAATTGGTTAAAAACTAAGTATGTTTTCATAACCTATTTTACATGAATAGAAGTCGCTTTATAGAAATATAGGGCGACTTTTTTGTTATCCATTTAATCGATAAAATTTTCTAATCTGGATAATTTCAACGAATGCATTATTCTTCTATTTCGCTAAAATTATTACTTAATTTGGGTTAAAATGAAATCTTTTAAAAACAATATGAAATAAGCATGATTAATAGTCGATACGATTTCTTTTATAAACGAGAGCTTTCAATAAATAAGTGATTTGGCTTTTTTATCAAACTCTATAAAGTGCCTTTTATATGAGTAATAGTTAATGTTCTTGATGTACATTTATTGTCTTATGGTAATTTGCAATACACAAAATAATAGAAGGCCTAATGTATATTATTTGTTGGCATGTTTGTTATTACTTGGAATACTAAGTAAAAATGGGTATGCCCAATTTTGTAATTACCCTGAATATGAATCGCATAAACTTTTAAGAAACAAAAATGAAAATGAGAAGAAAATATTTCTAAATGAATTAGAAAATTCTTCCAATATAGTTTGTCATGCTAAAAGATTTGAATTGCTTGCACAAGATATGCTCGAACATGCTGAGCTACAAAAATTTGAAGTAGTAGATAGTTTACTTCAAAAAGCCTTGAAGATTTATACTGAAAAAAAATGCCCAGAAGAATATTATTTGCAGTATTATCTTTTACTTTCTTTATACTATCATAACCAAGGAAAGTACGAACAAAGTGTTGCAACCAGTCTTAAATATTTACCCATTGCTGAAGCCAATAGTCGATATTACGAACAAGCCATATGCTATACAATGCTTTCGAGTTGTTTTAACCGAACCAAGCGATCTGGGAAAGGATTAGAATTTGCTCAACGTGCTGTAAAACTTCTTGAGAAAATTGTAGATAAACATGAAAAATCTGAAGTGTTATCTAAAATTTCATCTAGGTATCTTTGGCGATTTCAAGACACAGATGCGAAAGAGTTATTAGATTCGGCCTTTATATTTAGTAATGAGCAATTAAATCTGGCTAAGCAAATGAATGATACCTCTATGCTAATTTCTGCCTATAATCGAATGAATGGTATCTCCTATGAAAACCATAATTACATAACAGCGCTAAAATATATCGATAGTAGTATTCGATTATTTCGAACAAACAAAGACAATAACATGAAGGCCACAACCTATGGTGACAAGGCTAACATTTTGATGGAATTAAAAAACTTTTCTGAAGCAAAAAGGTTTGCCGACTCAAGTTTGCACTATCATAAACTAAACAATCATCCAGAACAAATTAGTAATGTTTATGCCCTTTTATATCAAATCAATATGGGTGCCGAAAATTATAAATCGGCTGTAGAAAATATGAATAATTACCATGATATCCGTGATAGTATTATTGCCGTGGATCGAGCAAAATCTATCAGTGAATTAGAACTCAAATATAATAAGGTTAAGGACGAAAAAACGATTCTTGAGTTGGCGCAAGAAAAACGAATTTATTTATTGTTAGCCATAGCAGGTTTACTAGCACTGGTCACATTAATTTTCTTCATTCGTCAAATTTCATTAAAGAGTAAACAAACTATTTTAGAAACCGAACAACGTTTGAACCGTGCTCGAATGAATCCTCATTTTTTCTTTAATGCTTTATCATCTTTACAAACTTTTGCATTACAAGGAAATGATGGGAAATCGATTGCAGTCAATCTTTCAAAATTTTCACATATCATGCGTGAAACTTTAGAAAGCACCTATAAAGAATATGTATCAATTGAGGAGGAAACAGACTTTTTAAATAAGTATCTTGAATTACAAAAAATGAGATTCCCACAAAAATTTTCCTATCAAATTGAGAGTGCAGCAACAATTGAAATAGATGAAATTTTAATCCCTTCTATGGTATTGCAACCCTTTGTTGAAAATAGCATAGAGCACGGCTTTACTGGCATCGACTATTCAGGGGATATAAAAATTAATTTTACTGTTATAGATAAAGAACTCTCTATCACAATTGCAGATAATGGAAAGGGATTTGGGAATACTGAAAAAGAGAGCAACAATCATATTTCTAGAGCGAGTCAAATTATAAAAGACAGAATTTATTTGTTGAATAAAAAGCTAAAAACGAATGCACGGTTTTCTATAATCAATAATCATCCTCAAAAAGGAGTAACCGTTTCAATTGTTTTACCTTTACTAAACAAACACGAAGTGGATATAAAAAAGTAAATCTTATGATCTATTCAAATAGGTAAAAATGATTGGTATAATTATTGTTTGATCTAAAACACGAACCTAATTTATATCTTGTATTGAACTAAGAAATAAAATCTAACTTACACTGACAAAATGAATGAAGGCACTTTTAATAGATAATGAACCACAATTGAGGCAAGGATTAAAACTATTGCTTGAATCATTTTGTCCAGAAGTAAAAATGATTGCAGAATCAGATGGTGTCATATCTGGTTTAGAAGCAATTAAAAATTTTAAACCGGATCTTGTTTTTTTAGATGTTGAAATGGATGATGGTACTGGCTTTGATTTAATGAAACAGGTCATCGATCCACATTTTCAATTGATATTTGTAACAGCTCATAATAAATATGCCATTGATGCTTTTCATTTTTGTGCAATTGATTATTTGCTAAAACCTGTGGATCCAGAAGCTTTACAAATTAGTGTTGAAAAAGCGATTACTCAAATTCAAAATAAAGATCTGAAAAAGCAAATAGATTTTTTATTACATCAAGTCAATAACAAACCTGAGCAAGACAAACGAATCGTATTAAAAGATATTTCAAATGTTTATTTTGTAAAAGTGAATGAAATCCTATACTGTGAAGCTGAAGGAACTTATACCAAATTTTATTTGATTGGTCATGATCCAATATTGGTTTCAAAAAATTTGAAAGAGTATGAGTCAATGCTTGAACCCTTAGGTTTTGTTAGAACACATAATTCATTTTTAGCTAACCCAAATAAAATTCATATGTTTGATAAAACTGAAGGTGGTGCACTTATACTTGAAGGCGGTCATTCAATACCTGTTTCGCAACGAAAGCGTGATAGTGTTTTGGCTGCCTTAGAGGGAAGAGGACATTAGTTAGCGTCCGTCAATAATGTTCGATTTCTTCGTTGTGATTGTTTAAAATCCAGTCGAATTTCAAACCTTCGTGCACTTTGAACTCGAACTTTCTTAATAGACTTTCTACTCTATTGACAAACACATATTAAAAAGAGAATTATTTTCTACTCAAATAATTATAATCTCTCAGTAAGGTTTCAAGAAATACATCATCGGGCATATCACTTTTTATATTCAAAACTGATTTTATTTTATTGGCTACAGTTTCTATATAACGGTCTATGGTATTTTTATTATGCTGCTTCACAATATTATCAATAATATTAAGATCCTTATCACTAAGACGCATTACTTCTGGAAATAAAACTTTATATCCTTTGGTATCTAATTCTTGAAAAATAGTATCGCTTAATTGGTAAGGTAATTTTTTTAATACCACTGTTGTTCCGGCAACCATATCGCCAATTCGCTGATGATAAGGTGTTGAAACAAATAAAATAAATGCGATAATACTGCCAACAAATAGCACCACACCTAAAAAAGTTGAACCAGATAGTAGGAAAATAAGTCCCCATATCATACCAAAATCTACAAAACGTAATAGCCATCTTAAAAGATATTGACTTACAGTTGCACTTTGTCCGGTTAAACCAACCACTTTTATTTTAAGTAACATTTTACCAGGACTTTGACCATTAAAAAAAAGCTCGAAAATAAAATGATACACAATAAATGGGGTGACTAAGAAAAGTTCAGTTAGCCCAAATTCAGAGGCATCACTTATACTAAAAGTGCTATCTAAAATTTTAGACATAACCACCCAGAATATGATGAGTAAGGCAAAATCAATAATCCAAGCAAAGAGACGCAAATGAAAGGGAGAGGTTTCAAATTGCAAATCAATATTAAATGAAGTTTTAACTTGTAGTAATGCCACAGGGTAAAAGTAGTAGAATTTTTTTTATTAGAATTAAAACAATACTACATTGTGTTCAAATGCGTGAGGGTAAATTCATTGATAAAAACGTTGATCGTTGGAAAGACTATCTTGAAACTACTGATGATCCGGATGAACAAGCAAATCGATTTATACACTTAATCGATGATTTGAGCTATGCAAAAACATTTTATCCTCAAAGTAAAACTACTCAATTTATTAATGGATTAGCAGCCAAGCAATTTCAATACCTCTATCAAAATAAAAAGCAAAACTATAGTCGTCTTTATACATTTTGGAAGTTTGAACTACCACTGCTATTTGGAAAGTATCATCGAATCTATCTTTTCACATTTTCATTTTTCTTGCTTTGCGTTATTATTGGTGTAATTGCAAGTATGCATAATCAAGATTTTGTTCGAAGTATATTAGGAGATGGTTATGTTGATATGACAGAAGAAAATATTGCAAAAGGCGATCCGTTTGGGGTTTATAAAAAGTCGAATGAGTTTGGAATGTTTATTACCATAGCGGCCAATAATATTCGTGTATCATTAATGGTTTTTGCTATGGGTATTTTAGCTTGTGTAGGTACATTGTATATGCTTTTTACAAATGGCATTATGTTGGGTACTTTTCAACATTTATTTTTTTCAAAAGGTTTAGGATGGCAATCGGTTCTTGTAATTTGGATTCATGGTACACTCGAAATTTCAGCCATTGTAATTGCAGGCACTGCGGGTATCATACTTGGAAATTCGTTTTTATTTCCAGGTACTTTAACGCGAATTGAATCATTAAAACTTGGCGCTCGTGATGCAGTTAAAATTATTTTTGGTTTAATACCATTCTTTTTGTTAGCAGCCTTTTTTGAAGGTTTTGTTACTCGACATACCGAAATGCCAATATGGTTAAGTTCATTTATTTTGTTGACATCGGCAGGTTTTATTGTATGGTATTTTATTATTTATCCTGTATTATTAAAACGTAGTGGTATTCAAGTTGTAGAAGGAAAAATTATTTGGCCTGCATAATATGAAGAAGATACTTTTTAAAATCTTGATTTTTCTTCTGATTTACTCATATCAGGTATCCTATTCTCAAAGCTTAGTTGATACACCTTATCATGAATTACAAAACGAGATAGACTCATTGGATACAAATGAAGAGGACAGTATTGAGGAAGATAACGAAGAAGCAGAAGAAGGAGTAGATAGCAGCACCCTCAGAACCATATCTGACAATAATTGGCAAAAAATAAAAGAGGATAAAGCCTTTGTATATAAAAAAGAAAAAGAGAAACCAAAGAAAAAATCAAGTGTTGATATTAAACCATTAGTAGGCATTTCGGATTTTTTAGGAGGTGTATTTTTTAAAGCGATCATGTTTTTAATCGTTGGGATATTACTAGTAATTATTATTTATCATTTGTTTTTTACTGGCGAAAATGGATATTGGAAATCAAGAAAATCAAAAAAATCAACTTCATTTGAAACCTCATTCGAGAATATAGAAGTGTTTTCAGAATGGGACCTAGCTTTGAAAGAGGCCTTGATCAATAAAGATTATCGACTTGCCGTTAGAGTTTTATATTTAGAAACCCTTCAAATCATGAACCGAAATGGATGGATTGAATTTGAACAAGAAAAAACCAATTGGGATTATGTTCAAAAACTTTCATCAACCATTCATCATAAAGTGTTTTCAGCCTTGACAATCTATTTTGACTATATCTGGTATGGTCATTTTAATATTGATCAAGATAGATATCAATTGATCGAAACGAAGTTTAGAAATTTTCAAAACGAAATTAGATGAGAAAAAGTATTCTATATATCATCTCATTCGTTATCATCAACCTGATGTTTTCGTGCTCGCAAGAGAAGAAGACAGATTGGCGTGTAACATTCGATAAAAATAGCAAAGAACCTTATGGTTGTTATATTGCTTATCATTTATTGAAAGATATTTTTCCTGAAACCAAAATTGAATCAGGCAGAAATATTTTTAAAGAAATCAATTCTTCATTAGATAAACCTCAATTAGCTTCAAGTATTGGGCGAATGAGTATTGTTGTGTGTAAACGCTTTGAAGCTGATAGTTTAGAATTAGATAAAATGCTTCGTTACATTAAAAAGGGAAATACCATTTTGATATTTGCCGAAAATTATAGTAAAAATATTTTCTCCTATTTTCATGCTGAATCCAATACAGTTTATTCGTCCATAAAATCTTTTTCAATCGGACAAGAGGATACGATCGAAAATCAAAAAACATTTATCTTTTTTAATCATCGTAAATATCAATATTTATATTCCGGTTTACCAGTTCAATATGATTTTACAATTGATTCAACCTACGATGAGGAAATTTACTATCTAACCTATTCAAACAATATTGATACACCTTCAAGTTTAATTAGTTCAGACGAAGAAGGTACATTTATGATATGTCGAAATCCGATTACAATGACCAATCATTTTTTATTGCAAAATAATAATCGAAATTATTTTGAATACTTGATGTCATTTTTTAGTTCGTATCATTCACATCTTACATGGTATAGTACGCTTGAACGAAATGCACGTGATGAAACTGAAGTTGATTGGTCGTGGTTAATTAATTTCCCACCACTTTTTTATGCTTTTTTAATGTTAGCCACCCTCTTTTTATTTTATACATTATTTGAAGGAAAGCGCCGACAACGCAATATTCCAATATTACCAACTAATACTAATTCATCGCTCGAGTTTACCGAAACGGTAGGTTTACTTTATTTTAATAAAAAAGATAATCGAAATCTTTCAGAGAAAATGATAACGCATTATTTAGAAAATATAAGAACGAAACACAATTTAAAAACGAATGAACTGGATCAAGATTTTGTAATTCGATTGGCGCAAAGAACCAATCATAGCTTTGAGGAGACCAATTCCTTTATGGCCTATTTACAGTATATTCGCGATTCAGCAACGATCACTGATATTGATATTCAACATCTCTATCATCAACTACAAAAATTTATATAATGGAAGAAAATATTTTTGAAAATAGAATTGATATTCAACGAATTCATAGTACGGTAGCTAGAATAAAAAAAGAAATTGCCAATGTTGTTGTTGGTCAAGAAGAAACCATTGAGATGTTGCTGGCTGCCATTCTATCTAACGGACATATTCTACTAGAGGGTGTTCCTGGTGTAGCAAAAACATTGACGGCTAAACTCATTGCAAAAACGATTGATGTTGAATTTTCACGGATTCAGTTTACTCCCGATTTAATGCCAAGTGATGTAATGGGAACCAATGTTTTTAATCCTAAAAACACAAGCTTCGAATTTCGAAAAGGACCCATTTTTAGTAATATTGTTTTGATAGATGAAATTAACAGAGCACCTGCTAAAACACAATCTGCTTTATTTGAAGTGATGGAAGAAAGAAGTATTACCATTGATGGACATACTTATCATTTGCCGCCGCCATTTATGGTTATCGCCACGCAAAATCCTGTTGAGCATGAAGGCACTTATCAATTACCCGAAGCGCAACTCGATCGTTTTGCTTTTAAACTCATTGTTCGATATCCTTCTCATAGTCAGGAAGTTGAGATTTTACATCGACATCAACATCAATTTTCACTTCATCATTTATTAGATAAAGTTGATAAAGTGATTGATGCGAATCTATTAAATGAATTACGTGTATTGGTTTCACAAGTAAGTGTTGAAGATAAATTGCTCGAATATATTGCAACCATTATTCATCAAACTCGAAACCATGGCGGATTATTATTAGGAGCTTCGCCTCGAGGTTCAATTACCATTTTGGGCACTTCAAAAGCATTGGCAGCTTTACGAGGTAGAGATTTTGTTACGCCAGAAGATATTATTTATGTAGCGGTACCTGCATTGCGTCATCGTCTTTCGCTTAGTGCTGAAAAAGAAATGGAAGGTATTACCACAGATGATATTATCAATGATATTATTAAAGGAATTGAAATTCCAAGATAATTGGAAATGAATATTGGGATGAATGATTTTTGAAACCTACAATGATTCTCAATCTAAATTTAATTAGCATATGTTAGTTAAACAAAAAGCTGTTTCGAACGCTAGAGAATGTTTTGACAAAATTATTGAGTTTATTATTGTCATGTTTCTTGGATTTGGTTTGTTTATCTATTCATCAACAATTTCTTTTCTAGAGTTTAAAAAATCATCTTCTACACAAAACTATAATAGTGTTGATTTTATTTTTATTGTCGTTTATGAAATTCTCATTTTATTGATCATAGCCTTCTATTTAAAGAAAAGGAAATGGCAAGTAAAGGAATTTAATCTCGATTTTACATTTTCAATGATTGGTATTGCCATGCTTTTAGTATGCCTGCGCGAGGGAATGAGTTATCTGATTCATCATAGTATAAGAGCCATTAGCGGATTAAGTCCTAGCCTATCAAATGAACCCAATATCATATTGCAAACAAGTTTATTTAGCACTATCATAATGGTGATTGTCAATTCAATTTATGAAGAATTTTTACTAACAGGGTATTTATATAAACGATTCGAAGATTTTCATCCTGCTATACTTATTTTGCTAAGCTTTATTATGAGAGCTTCATTTCATACCTATCAAGGATTATTTAATTTAATCATGGTTTTTATATTGGCCTTAATATTTGGATTGTATTATCTTCGATATCGAAAACTTTGGCCAATTATTATTGCACATGGAATTGGAAATATATTTCACTTTTTAGATGAGCATTATCATTGGTTAAATTATTAGCGAGCATGAATATTTTGTAATAAACCAATTTTCATCTTTAAGCATTACCACATGAAACGAATCTTCAGCCTTGTCTTTATTTTAATTCTTTTGGGAGTAAGCATGCAATCATTTGCTCAATCAAGTGGATTAGAGGTTCGAGAAGCAAACATAAATAAGAAAATTGCTACAACTGATATTTTAGGAGATTGGTATCTTAAAGATTCGTTGAAGACTAAAATCTCTTTTATAAAAAACAGAGATTATTTTGTTTTTATTGAGGGGATAAAACCAGGTATTGGAAATTATGGTTTTACCCAAAATGGAGATAGCATTTTTGTAAATGGCACTGCAGCAAATTGGCCACCCTACGATTGTACATTAAACTTAATAAATAAGAATTCGCTTGAGATAAAATTCTACCAATATTTTACAAAAGAAACTTATAATTTATTTTTTAAAAGAAAGTAGGTTGAATTCAGTTGTCTATAATTCGTAAGTCATTCTGATGATAATTTATATAAGTAGAGATTTATAGATGCGCTAGATAGGGTTTACCATGAACCCAAGTATTCGCTTTGGCAGTTATGATAATAAAAAATTATACTTGGTTTATAATTAATACTACCTTTGCACTTCATGAAAATGCAGGCTAAACGCATATTGGCTTTAATTTTCCTTGGTGTATTTTTTCTGTATATAACACCCAAGGAAGTTTATCATGCGTTTACACATCATAACGATTCATCTCATACAACGCTGAGTGATAAGGATGGTTTGCAAATTTCAAATGAACATCATCATTGCGAATTACTTAAAATAGATCAATCTTTTTCTGCCTTTAATATTGAAATTCCATATCATGATTTCGAATTAAAACCAGCTTTTTATGTATCATTCAATGGCTTATTATTAGAGGAGAATTATAATCATCAATTTTCGTCTACTCATTATCTCCGAGGTCCGCCGTCATTTATTTAAACCCAAATTTTACAGTTGTTCTTGTTTAATTCTATTTGCTAATAAGTGAAGATTAGCATTTACCTGTTACTGTAAAATCTAATAAAGAGTCTAATATTTATGAATGTCAAAATGATGACATTGATTATTATTTAAAATAATTTCATGCAAAAAATAATAGCGTTACTCTGCTTTGCAGTGGTCGCTTTGAAGACATCTGCTCAAAACGAGTCTTGTCAAATTACACTTTCAGGTAAGGTGCTTGATGCAACAACTGGCAATTCAATTGAAGATGCAACTATCTTTATAAAGGAACAACAAAAAGGGAGTCATACACTTGTAAATGGAGAGTATATGATCACCGGATTATGTGAAGGAACCTATACTTTAATTTGCCAGCATTTGAATCATGAAGCAAAGCAAGAGACCATTTTGCTTAAAGGAGATCATGTAAAAAGAACAATTTATATGACTTGCCATACTGATTCATTACATCAACTGATTGTGAAAGGAGCCAAGTTACATTGGGAAGATATAACCGTTGTAAATAAAGTACAAGGCGTTGATTTGTTTCAGAGCAGTGGTTTATCATTAGGTAAAGCACTTGAAAAAGTAAATGGCGTATATAATTTAAGCACTGGAAATAATATTAATAAACCGGTGATTAGAGGTATGCATAGTAATCGCGTTTTAATATTGAACAATGAAATTCGACAAGAAGGTCAACAATGGGGAAATGAGCATGCACCCGAAATAGACCAGTTTATAGCCAAAAGTATTGAGGTGGTAAAAGGTGCTCAAACCATTCGTTATGGAAGTGATATCATTGGTGGTTTGATTCTGGTTAATCCGAACCCATTAAGTGAAATTAAGGGTGTGCAAGGCGAAATCAATCTTGCTAGTTTTACAAATGGAAGATCTGGTGCCGTTTCTGCTTTAATTGAAGGTCGCGATAAAGTTTGGAAAGGTTTTTCATGGCGAGCGCAAGGAACCTATAAACAAGCTGGCAATGCAAAAACACCAACCTATTATTTAAAAAATACGGGTATGCGTGAATTAAATTATTCGTTGGGTGCTGGGTATCAAAACAAGAAATTTGATATTGAATTATTTCATAGTTATTTCAATACTGATATTGCCATTTTTGCCGGCTCGCATATTGGAAATTTAACCGATCTCTATAATGCATTCAATGCAACGCAACCTATTGATAGCGCTGGTTTTTCATACAATATTGATTTCCCATACCAAGATGTTGTTCATCAATTAAATAAAATTAAGATGGCCTATACATTGGATAGTATTGGCGTTTTGAAATTGACATATGGTTATCAAATCAATACACGAAAAGAGTTTGATAAAAACTTGAAAACTAAACAAGATGACGGCACTTATAAACCCACTCTTCACTTTTTGTTAAACACGCATAATTATGATTTGACATTTGAGCACAATGAAATTCGAAGATTGACTGGCGCGATAGGCATTAATGGATTTTATCAAACAAACAATTATTATGGAAGCTATTTTATTCCTAACTATCAGAAGTTTACCGGAGGCTTATTTATTACCGAAAAATGGCACATGCATCAATTTTCGATGGAGGTAGGTGCCCGGTATGATATCAATCATTTCAACATTCAAAAATGGGAGAATAATATTTTAATTAGTCCTTCACATCGCTATAGCGGATTTGCATCTACCTTGGCTTTACGTTATCAATTTCCATATATCACTATGCATTTAAATATGGGTACTGCTTGGCGCGCTCCTTTTGTAAATGAATTATACAGCTATGGTGTTCATCACAGCGCCGCTTCATTTGAAATCGGTGATCGAACGATGACTAGAGAAAGAAGTTATAATACCGCGTTGACAATTGATTTTAATTATAAAAATAAGATAGATGGAGAGCTGACTTTTTTTAATACTTATATCAATGATTATATTAATCTTCAACCTGTATTACCTGCAACTTTAACCATTCGAGGCGCATTTCCTACCTTTCAATATTCACAAACGAATGCCAATTTTAAAGGGATAGAATTTTCAAGTTCTATAAAATTAAATTCATTTGCTCGATGGTTTGTAAAAGGTAATCTCACTTTAGCAAAGGATATAAAAAATCAAATTTATTTAATAGGTATTCCACCAGCTCGACTTGAATCAGATATTGATTTAACACTTTTTCAAAAGGATGAAAATAAAATTTCATGGAGTTTAGGCGCATCTTATACTTTTCGACAAAATAGAATCAATGATACAGCAGATTATGTACCCTCACCGAATGCCTATTTTCTTTTACATACTGATATACAAGCTAAATATAAAATTGCAAAAACCAACGTATTAATTAATTTGGGAATAAGCAATTTACTCAATACACAGTATAGAGATTATATGAATCGAAACCGATATTTCGCAAATGAGATTGGTAGAAATATATATCTCAGATTGAGCATTCCTCTAGAATTAATTCCAACACATTCAACCAACAATGAAAAGTCAAACAAAATTTAAAAACAAAAAAATATATTTAAAAATGAAAAACAATCAAAATACAATAAAAGCAACAACAATTCTTATAGCTATTTTTATAATGGCAATTTCTTATTCTTCTTGCAAGAAAAAAACCACACCTCCACCTAATCCGAATGAAGAGGAATTAATAACAACTCTTCAAATAATATTTATAGATTCGGCTGGTGTTGAGCCCAATGTTACAGCAATTTATAGAGATATTGATGGTGATGGAGGTAACGCACCAAGCACTTGGGATAGCATTCGTTTAAAAGCCAACACAACTTATTTAGCTAATATTCTATTATTGGATGAAACAAAAGCTGATATAGATACTATTAGCAATGAGGTACTTGAAGAAGGTGTTGACCATTTGTTTTGTTTTACTCAAAATGGAGTGAATATAACAACTGTGGCTACCGATACCGATCTAAACGGACTGCCAATTGGTTTGCAATCAAAATGGAAAACAGGGAATATGAGTACAGGAAGTTCACAGATAGTTCTTCGTCATCAACCTGATATAAAAACAGGTTCTTGTACTCCCGGTGAATCGGATATTGATCTAACGTTTCAGTGCTTTGTGAACTAGGTAGAGTCTGTTCATAATGTCTCCCGAAACTTCGGGATTATTCTCGACTTAAAATCTGGTTTCAAAAGAGATGGCTTGATCTATATCTCAATTCTTTTTCATGATTTGAGCTAATTTAATCATTGTTTTAAATGAGATATCGGGATGTGCTATTTGATTGACTGTGCCAACCACATAAATATTTTCTTTCGGACTATAAAATGCTAAAGCGCCCGATAAACCTGAATGACCGATGAAGTATGGCACCGCACCAGTTGGATTAAATAGCCAGGGTAGCTTAAATAAATGAATACCAATGCCAGATTGCATAGGAAAGAATATTTTATTCCATACTTGTAATTCATGTATATAATTTAGAGGGAATAATTTTCCTGTTATGAAGGCTTCGATAAAAATTAGCAAGTCGGTTGTTGTTGAAACCATTCCTCCATCTGCACCAAATGAAGTCATTGATTTAGGGATATCAAGTTCTTTATCTTTGAAGTAAAGTAATTTGGGTGTTTTATCACTCACATCTTGATAGAGATAGGTAGAAGATAAACCAAGTGGTTTGATAATATACTGATTACAAGCTTCAGCAAAGGTCAGGGTTGAAACAGACTCTATTATTTTACCAAGTAATTGAAAATTTGCATCTGAATAATGAGCTTTTCCTTTAGTATTAGGCGCAAAAAAAGGTTTCATTGATTTTGTTCTTTCGATACATTGTTCAAATGTCCAATCTTGATCATGGCCATTTTTAATTTCATCCTCCAAACTTTTTCCGTTTTTACTTTTGTTTTGGAAATAGTCTGGCAAACCAGAAGTATGAGCAAGTAACTGTTTTATTGTAAGTTGATTAGAATAATCTATTCCTTTAAAAATATGTAAATCCTTTAAAATGGAATGACTTAAGTATTTATTGATATGATCATAGAGTTTTAATTTTTCTTCAGATTGTAATTGAAGTATAATTGCGGTTGTAAATAATTTAGTAGTGCTAGCGATAAAGAAGGGTTGGTCTTTCGAAATATTCCCTGAAGCACCAATCCAATATTCATCATTTTTTTTAAGTGCAAATGTGGTTCCAAATATTTTTTTTCCGTCAACTACTTTCTCTAAAACGGATTGTAATAATTTTTCTTTTTCCATTATATCCAGTTTATAAATAAGATATGGGTTAGTGTACTACGAATGATATCAGGTTGATTGACATCTAAGGCAATTCAATTTTTATCAAGAGAATAAACTAATTAAATCGTCGGTATTGATCTAACCTTTTTTAATAGAAGTTTTGATGACCTCTTACCAATGCATATCTAATCAAGATTCTCATATTTATTCAAATCCCATTATAACTATGCAATGCATAGGTCTAATCTTAACGCTAATGCATTTTTACAGATATCTGATCTTATAATGACTCTTCTTCTTCAGCTAAAAAGTCAAAACCTTCTTTGGTTATATCCATTGCATTATCACTTTGTGTTATTTGTGAAAAAGCACTGTATGTTGCGCCTATCATCCAAGGTAAGGTAAAAAATAATCCTACCCCACAAGGAATTGCACTTAAGAATATAACAAAACCAAGAACTAAAAATAATCCCAGTACTTGAAAGAAATTACGCATTGCAATTTTTCGAGAAGCTTCCATAGCAGCCCATGCTTCTAATTTAAAAATAACAATGAAATGAGATTTAAATGCCCAAATAATAGTAATAAATAGTGAAACAATAGCCACAAGAGAAATTAAAAGTGCCGTTTTAACACTAATAAAATTAAGTACAAGATCTCTAATCTCATCCTTATTTGTAAATGCTCCACCACCAGATGAAAGCTTGACTATTTCAACAATTTCAGGAATATAACTAAATAACACGATGGCAGCCAAGCCTACCACAATGAGAGCTTGAATTAAAGAACTTACCAATAGAGGAACTAAAAAATTAAAGCCTTTAAACATATCGGCAAAATCGGTCCAAGCTTTGCCATTAGCAATTTGCCATGTTACATAAATAGCACCTGCCATTAAGCATGGAGTTATAATTAATGAATTTGCAATAGAACCTAAAATAGGAATAAAACCAGCTGCCGCACCAATTAAGAAAGAAATAATACCACCAAGTATATAATACACTAAATTTTTAGATACATATGCCCAACCTTGCGATAGGGCTAGGCCGATTGAAAAAGTTGATTGATCTGTTTCAATTTGTTCAAGTGTTTTCATGTTTAATAAGTTTAAGTTTAAATGATAGTTTTATAAATAGAGAACAATATTAAAAAGAATAGTTAGTGTATCATAGCGTAATCAATAAAATTGGATAAGCGGTATTTTTTATATCGTTCTTGGAAAGTTATATTGTTCTTTTATATACGAATATCATTTCATCATGTAGCTTAGCAAAAATTTATATTATGAAAAAATGGATACTCATCTTTAGTATTTGTTATTTTAACATACTAGTTGTTAATGCACAAACGTATACGCTTTGGTCAAGAGGGAACCCAACAGATACAGTAACAGCCACAACCCCATGTACCTTACTCATGGGTGGTGCAACAGAAGACGATCAAGCCATGAAAAAATTTCTTCAATATGCGAATCATGGCGATATTGTTGTAATAAGAACAAGTGGGTCGGATGGATATAATAATTATCTTTATTCAGATTTGGGTATTCAAGTACATTCAGTTCAAACTTTATTAATTACAACTGTGGCGGCTGCGAACGATTCGTTTGTTGTGCAAACTGTTCGAAATGTTGAAGCATTATGGATTGCTGGTGGCGATCAATGGACCTATGTAAATAATTGGAAAGGGACAGCATTAAATTCAGCGATCAATCATATAATCAATGTTCGTCATGTGCCAATAGGTGGTACAAGTGCGGGAATGGCTATCATGGGTGAGTATTATAATTCGGCCCAAGGTGGCAGTGCAGTCTCATCAACTGTATTGGCAAATCCATATCATTCAACAGTTACTATTGGCAATTCAGATTTTATCAATAATAACTTAATGTTGAATACAATCACAGATTCGCATTTTGATAACCCTGACAGACGTGGTCGATTGATGACCTTTATTGCAAGAACCTGGAAAGACAAAGGTGTTAAAATAAATGGTATTGCCTGCGACGAATATACTTCAGTGTTTATTGATACCAATTACAAAGCAACCGTCTATGGTGGTGGTCCTTCGTATGATGATAATGCCTATTTTGTTCGTGTTGATTGTGAAGGAAATAATTCAATTGAAAATTGTGTAAGTGGATCACCTCTTAATTGGAAGCAAGATAGTAGTGTTGTAAAAGTATATAAAATTCAATCAGACAGCAGCGGAACACAATATTTTGATTTAAGAAATTTTGGAGCATCTCCAACATATTTAAACAATGGCGGTGTTTGGCTCAATTGGTGGATTTCGAACGGAAGTTTTAATTCAGCAAATGGAAATCCTATTTCGTGCACACCAAATTTACTAAACGAAACAAATGAAAATGATTTTGATGTCATCGTTTCACCTAATCCAATGAATGATCAAGTTTACTTAGATCTAAATTTAGAATTTGATCAAAAAGTGAACATATCAATTACAGATATAAGTGGTCATGTAGTATATGATCGGCAAGAACCAATTTATTTAGTAGCTGGCAAACACCATCTAAGTATTCAATTAAATCATGCCACACAAGGAGTTTACTTCATGAAGATTCAAAACAATTCAGGAAAAAAACTAGTTAAAAAACTAATTCGTTCATGAAAAACACTGAGGTATAACGATTTTCTATCGCCGTTTACCTCAATTATTTAGGTTGATTTGGTTTCGTGCTTTATTTTCATCATTCTAAAAAAAATTCTAGATGAAAAAATTAGCTATTTCCTTATTAGCACTTTTAACTTTGAATGTGGCTCAGGCTCAAGATGATCATCATCATCATATTGAGTTAAACAAGAATATAACGCCATTTAACGATGCGAAAGACGCTTTAAATAATATAACCACATCCCATTTGCAAAAGCAAGCGGCATGGAAGCAATTTGTTCAACAACATCCATCATGGGGCGCTTCATTTAGTAAGTTTACCCAACTTCCACATAGAGCTTTTGGTGAGCCAATTACCTATTTGGCAGGCGGTTCAGATCCAATTGCGAAAGCCAAGGCATTTTTGCAAC
>DAOOQH010000025.1:0-21319 GCA_035388625.1 Chitinophagaceae bacterium
ATTAAAGCCTGGGATATTTCAAATAACTCATCAGAAACCACCCTTGATTTTGTTGTTGTAAATAGTACTGAAGGGCAGCTTACTCATGTGTATAATTATCCTAATCCATTTACCACCCATACAAAATTTATGTTCGAACATAATATGCCGAATCAAAATTTGCATGTGAATATTAATATTTATTCAGTTTCAGGCAAAACGGTTAAAACCATTCGCACAATGGTGAATTCTGAAGGAACTCGATGCGATAATATTGAATGGGATGGCTTAGATGAATTTGGCGATAAACTAGGAAAAGGTGTGTATTTGTACAAGTTATCAGTAAAATCTCAAAATGGATTTTCTGATAGTAAGTACCAAAAATTAATCTTATTAAATTAATATTATTGAACTAAAACTTCTCATTATTTGCTCTATATTTGCGTTTCAATAATTTTTGACGCAATCTTTTAGCCTATCAGCAGAAAAATTTACATCAAACAAATCTTATAGTAATGACGGTGAAAACCTTGAAACTAGCTTTATGCGCGGCAATATTAATTGCTTCGAACAATGTAATTGCACAAACCTCAACAAACGGACAAAGTTCTGGTCCTGATTATACAACCATTACAACAGCGGTGCCTTTTATGCGTATCAGCCCTGATGCTCGATCTGGCGCTATGGGTGATGTGGGTATTGCAATTGACCCCGATGCGAATGCACAATTTTGGAATGTCTCAAAATTAGCAATGGCCGATAAAGATGCCGGTATTTCGATTACCTATACACCATGGTTGAAAGATTTAGTTCCTGATATCTTTTTGGCATATATCGCAGGTTATTTAAAATTTGGTGATGCTGAAAATAAAAATCAAGCCATAAGTTTAAGTATGCGTTACTTTAATATGGGATCAATTAATTATACTACCATTGATGCAACCCCTGCTGGGACAGGTAACCCACGTGAAGTAGCTTTTGATTTAGGTTATTCACGAAAACTTTCTGAAAGTTTTTCTATAGGGATATCGGGTAAATACATTCATTCAAATATTATTAATGGTGCTGGTAATTCAGGTGTCAATTACAAACCTGGAAATTCATTCGCGGTTGATTTTGGTGCGTTTTACAAAAAGCAACTTAAATCGAATGACGAAACCGGTCAAAGCTCATCTATCAATGCTGGTTTAGCTATAACAAATTTAGGATCGCCAATATCATATTCGAATGATAGAAAAGATTTCATCCCTACCAATTTAGGAATTGGATTGGCTTATAATTATGTCATTGATGAATATAATAAATTAACTGTTGCCTTAGATGTCAATAAATTATTAGTTCCTTCTCCAAAATGGATAAAAAACGATAGCACTGGTGAATACACATTTCCTGTTCCAAAAGAACAAAGTGTAATGAGTGGTGTATTTAGTTCGTTTGGTGATGCAACAGGTGGCGGTAGCGAAGAATTACGTGAAGTGATGTTAAGTATTGGCGCTGAATATGCTTATCAAAACCAATTTTTTGCTCGTGCAGGTTATTTTTATGAAAGCAAACAAAAAGGAGATCGACGCTTTTTATCTTTAGGTGTTGGTGTAAAATATAATGTATTCGGTTTAAATTTTGCTTATTTAGTTCCTTCTGGTTCAGGTGTAAGTAGAAATCCATTATCAAATACACTTCGCTTTTCATTACTCTTTGATTTCGCGGATTTCGAAAGTATTGCAAAAGGAAAAAGTTCATCTGACAAATAGTGATAAGAGCTTAAGTCACAAAATTTCAATTCATGTATAGAATAGGTTATGGTATCGATTACCATCAAATGGTAGAGGATAGAGATTTTTGGCTAGGTGGTATTAAAATTCCTCATACTAAAGGGGCATTAGGTCATTCAGATGCTGATGTATTATTACATGCAATTTGCGATGCCATTTTAGGAGCGGTTGGTGCAGGCGATATTGGCACTCATTTTCCAGATAACGATCAAAGCTTTAAAGATATTGATAGTAAAATTTTACTTAAAAAGAGTAATGAAATTTTACATGCAAAAGGATTTGAGATAGTGAATATTGATAGTACCGTTTGTCTTCAACTTCCTAAAATTAAACCTTATATCAACGCAATGCAAGAAGCCATTTCAGCTACTTTAAACATTGACATTGATTTAATTTCAATTAAAGCCACAACTACTGAGCAACTCGGTTTTGTTGGAAGAGAAGAAGGGATTGTTGCGCATGCCAATGTATTGGTAAAAAAAATAGGCGCATAATATTTTTTCAATTAAACTCTATCCTATTCGAATATGTATCAGTAGCCTCGCCGGGGATCGAACCTGGATCTAGCGTTTAGGAAACGCTCGTTCTATCCATTGAACTACGAAGCCATTATGCTGCAATATTAAGCATAAATTTTTTCAATTAGATACCCATATTTTTCTACTATTTTCCTTCGTTTTAGTTTCATGGTGGCTGTTAATTCGCCTCCATCAATTGTCCATTCGTTAGCAATTAGTTGAAATTTCTTTACTTGCTCATGTGGCGCAAACAAGACATTAAACTGGTCTAATTCTCGTCGAATAAGTTTCAATACATCTTTATCAGATGTCATATCTACATTTTTTTCGATACTCACATTCAACTTTGAAAAGTACTCTCGAATTTTATCAAATGCTGGCACAATTAAGGCTCCGGCAAATTTTTCATTGCTACCCACCACCATAATTTGTTCGATAAAAATAGACTCTTTCATTTTATTCTCAATAGGCAATGGTGCGATATACTTTCCACCTGAAATTTTAAATATCTCCTTTTTTCGATCTGTAATTTTCAAAAACTTATTGTCAACAAATTGACCAATATCGCCTGTATGAAACCAGCCATCTTTAATCACTTCACTATCTAATTCAGGATGTTTATAATACCCCATCATGATATTGGGACCACGACAAATGATTTCTCCATCTTCAGCTAATTTTACTTCAACCTCATTGATTACTGTACCTACAGTACCAAATCTTCTATTCGATTCTTCAAACCGATTAACTGAAATAACAGGTGAAGTTTCAGTTAATCCATATCCTTCCATTACAATAATTTTAGCGGCAGTAAACAATCGTAGTAATTTAACCTGACAGGCAGCAGATCCAGTAACGATGGCTTTTATTTCGCCACCAACAGCCTCACGCCATTTCGAAAAGATAAGTTTATCTGCGATAGCCATTTGCATCTTGTAAAATAAAGATTGAGGTGCACCCACTTCAAAATTTAAGGCTAGATTGACGGCCCAATCAAATAATTTTCTTTTTATCCCTTGCAATTCACTTCCTTTCGCATCATTTTTTTCATATACTTTTTCAAGTAGGCGCGGAACAGTTGTAAATACAACTGGCTTCACATCTCTTAAATCTGGTCCGATGGTTTCCATGCCTTCGGCAAAATAGACTGAAACCAATTTATTAATATAGATATACATCACCGTTCTTTCAAAAATATGATTGAGCGGTAAAAAGCTTAAGGTTCTTTCATTGCTATCACAAAAGCTAAATGCTTCCATACAACTTCTAACATTACTTACAATATTATCATGCGAAAGCATAACGCCTTTAGGGTTACCTGTGGTGCCAGAAGTATAAATAATTGTGGCTAAATGTTGCGGTAATGAATTAGTTTTTACTGCCTCAATTTTAGCTGCTTCTTCGCTTGAATAGGGTTGAAGTAATTCATTCCAACTTAATACCCCTTCAATATCATCAAATGAATAAATATGTTTTAATGTAGGCACATTATCTTTAATTAAACGAACCTTTTTATAAATGAATTTATCGGAAATAAATAAGACCGAGATTTGCGATTCATTTAAAATATATTCCCACTCACTTGCTGTTATTGATGGATAGATTGGAACAAGCACTGCCCCACTGTATTGAACAGCAAAATCTGTGATAAGCCATTCAGTTCTATTATTGGCAATGATCGCTACTTTATCTTGCTTGATAGGATCAAAATCATTGTGATGGATGCCTAATCGATTGAGTGATGCCGCAAGTTGATAGGATAATTCTTTTATTTCAGTGGCTGTATGAGCAACCCAATTCCCATTTTGTTTCGAATGCAACATTGGCTTGGCCGGATATTGCTTTACATATTTTTCAAGAAGATCAAATAGTCGGGTTATCTTTTCCATAAATCAAACTTAATTGTCATGATAATATTGGTTATCTTTTGGTACTAATTTATTGCTTCGAAAATGATTGTCAAATTTATTCATGAGCGTATTATGTGTTTGCGCCCAAGCATTGTATTGTTTTTCACTATCAAATCTGCCAAATAACCATTGATTATAGGCATCAAAATATCCATTTTGAATAAGCCTTTGTTGATAGTCAAATAGCTCATTTGGATATTTACTTGCAAAATTCTTATTCCAATCTAATAAAAATCGAGTTCGTAGCATAATCAGGTTATCAATATGTATGCCACCTGTTACAACATTGCGTAAATTATCGTAGACTTTGTACAAAGAGGTTTCAAAATCCTTTGGATTATCATATCGACTATTTTTTCCCTCAAGTGCTAGATTATTTAATTCAGCCATAAAAAATTTATAGCTTTCATACATAATCTTTTTTATTTCTTGCGACTTTGAGGAAAAGCTCTCCATATTCACAAACATCTCGCCGTAGTATATTGCCCACAAATAATTTTTTGTAAAAAAATACACCTTCGACAAATTATAATAGTTCATATAATATTTTGGATCCTTTTCAATGCCTTTCTCCCAAGCTTTTGAAGCATCAGCATACTTCTTTTGGGCAGTGTAAAAATCGCCTTTCTCTTTGTACAATAAGCCTGAATTCGGAAATTTACTGATCCCTTTATTGATGGCTTCTTTGGCTTCATCTGTTTTCTTTTTTGCAGATAATACTTTACAGGCAATTTGAAAAGTTTCTTCATCAGCCTCATCAGCTTTTAATAAGGGTACCACCATTCGTTCGGCACGCATTAAATCGCCTTGTAAAAAATAAACATTTGCAAGTTCTCTTCGATAAATTAAATTCTTGGGTTCGAGCTGTATTACTTGATTATAAACCATAATACTATTTGCATAATCACCTTTTTGTAGGTACTGCCTAGCCATCGCATACAAATCTCTTGCTTCTTCAGTTGCCCCTAAAACTGTTTGTGCATTTCCAGCATGAAAAAATAAAAGCAGTAATGAGATGATAAAAATTTGTGTTCGCATATCGTAGCCTACAAATTTATACGAGAAAATGAATAATTGAGATAATATTTCATGTAAATGTGATCTGCATGTACTTTTACAAGATGACTAAGAAACAGCGTTACGATGCCATTATTGATTATTTTACAATTCATGCGCCTGAAGCAGAAACCGAATTACTTTACGATAATCCTTTTCAATTATTGGTTGCGGTTATACTTTCAGCCCAATGTACCGATAAACGCGTAAATCTTACCACCCCTGCCTTATTTGAAAAATATCCCACACCAAGTGCACTTTCGAAAGCTAGTTTTGATGAGCTCTTTCCGCTAATAAAAAGTATTAGTTATCCAAATAATAAAACAAAACATCTAATTGGGATGGCTCAATTATTGGTTGAACAATTTAACGAACAAGTTCCACTTACAGTGAACGAATTGATACAATTGCCTGGCGTTGGTAGAAAAACCGCTAATGTAATTACTTCGGTCATCGATAATCAACCTAATATGGCAGTTGATACACATGTATTTCGAGTATCAGCAAGAATTGGATTGACAACGAATGCTAAAACGCCACTTCAAGCCGAAATGCAATTAATTAAATTCATACCCTCTGAACTTGTTCACAAAGCACATCATTGGCTTATTTTACATGGTAGATATATTTGTTTAGCGCGCTCACCTAAATGTTCAATCTGCGGACTAACATCTGTTTGTAAATACTATTTAAAAAATAATTAGAGACTACGAATTCAACCTAAAGCACTACAAAAAACTTAAATTCATTTTTACCTCTTTTTACAGTAATTGAAACTTCTTTTCCTTTTTCTGATTTGTTCATGGCTTCAATATAATCATCAAAATCAATAATGCGAAAATCGGAAATCTGTATGATAATATCTTCAGCTTCTAAGCCTGCCTTATCGGCGAGTTTATTAGTTAAGCAAGTTGCAATACGAATGCCATTATCTGGAAAACTATAATCTGGAATAAAGCCTAAATCATTTTTTAAGTTCTCAAGTTTCTCAGCCATATTAAAAGTTTCTGTAAACGAGATACGAGGCATTTTATCTAAATCGCTAATAATTTTATAGATAAAATTATTGATTTCAACTTGAGAGGTATAATTTATTTTAATGGCATCATCTGTAGGTTTTGCAAAATCGTTTGAATATCCTGTGCTAAAACTGAGAAGTGGTACACTTTTTTTATAAAAAAGCGAATAGGCTCCATATCCAATTCCAGCACTATCAATTTTCAAAACAAATCCTTTATTATTTTTATTCAATAAAGAGCCCCAAACAGTTGATGTACCAACGCCAGTAACAAAGAGCGATTTAACCACCTTATTAAATCGCCCCAACATATTTAAATCAATTAAACAATCATAATTAAATGCAGTTTTGTTGGCTTGTAAAAACGAAATGGCGCCTTGGTTATTAAACTTGCTTCCTGAAAATGCTATGAATAAATAATTGTACTGTTTGAGATTATTGAGCTTAATCATTTCAGCAATTGCAAGTAATGAAGCCACACCGCTTGCATTATTATTAGCCCCATTAAATATTTCACCATTAATACCTAAATGATCATAATGCGCTGTAACTACAATAGTTAGCGGTGCATTATTATCAATCATCGCAATAACATTTTTACCTGTCATGTTTGCATCTTCATATCCCATTTTAGCATCAATATCAATCCAATCTTTTTTCATATTGGGTTGAATTGTGTTTAAATAAGCTTTATGATTCACCACCACAACAGGCACAGAAAGAGATTCGAACTTAGGATGATTAATAATATTGATATCGTTGACAGCGGCAATATCATTAAAAAAAACAATGGCTGTAGCTCCATTTTTTATACAAGCATTTGCTTTTTCGTACAATACTTTAAAAGGTCGATTTGAAGCATCAGCCTTAATTGATTTCATTGAAATCATCCAAACATTATTTTCTTCTTCAACAAATGGAAGGGCTGCACCTTTTATACGATCACCGCTACCATAGGGCATTGGAATAATATCAGATCCTATCGTTAACTTGATATCATTAATTTTAAAATAGGCATTCGATCCAACTCGCTTACCATCTTTAATTGTAAAATCCCATTGATATTTTGAACCTTTATAAGATGGTATACCAATTTCGGCAAAACGCTTTTCAATATAATTGGCAGCGAGTGTTTCTCCTTTGCTTCCAGCCATACGACCTTCTAATTCATCAGAAGCCAAGTACTCAATATCTTTCTTCAATTTCCCGATTGGTGAAGCGTCTATTTTTTCAGTCCCTTTTTGAGCACAAGCCCAATAAGGTAAAAAAAATAAAAGAAAGGCAAGGCTTTTTTGGATCATGAATACGGAAAATAATTTCGTTGTGGGAGGCAAATATAAAAGTGCGAACCGACTTAATCATTAAAAAAATAGAATAAATAGAAGATAGTTCTATTTTTGTCAAAATTTTAATAAATGAAGAATACTCCTTTCACTAATATCCATATTGCATTAGGTGCAAAAATGGCTGAATTCGCAGGTTATAATATGCCCATTTCATATACCGGAATCAATGATGAACATGCAGCAGTGCGCAATAGTGTTGGCATTTTTGATGTAAGCCATATGGGCGAATTTATTTTAAAAGGTGAAGGGGCACTTGATTTAATTCAACGTGTAACAAGTAATGATGCTGCAAAACTTACCAATGGCAAAGCCCAATATTCATGCCTTCCAAATGAAACTGGCGGTATTGTTGATGACCTTCTGGTTTATTGTGTTGAAGAAAATAAAGTGTATATGCTAGTTGTAAACGCTTCAAATATTGATAAAGATTGGAATTGGATTATGAAACATAATACAGCCAATGTAGAGATGCATAATATTTCAAACAAAACTGCCTTGCTTGCTGTTCAAGGACCGAATGCAGTAAAAGCCATGCAAAAATTAACTGACATGGATTTGATTAACCTTCAATATTATACTTTTTGTAAAGGTAATTTTGCAGGACTAGAAAACGTTTTGGTGAGCGCAACAGGATATACAGGTGCCGGTGGTGTTGAAATTTATTTTGAAGGTAGTGCCGAAGAATCTGAAATGGTATGGAATAAAATAATGGAAGCCAGTGCTGAATTCGGTATTAAACCATGTGGACTTGGATGCCGTGATACACTTCGACTTGAAATGGGTTTCTGTCTTTATGGAAATGATATTGATGATACCACCAATCCGATTGAAGCTGGTTTAGGCTGGATCACCAAATTCACAAAAGATTTTACAAATCGCGCAGCCATTGAAAAGACAAAAACTGATGGACCTACACAAAAATTAGTTGGTTTTGAAATGATTGATAAAGGCATTCCTCGTCATGATTATTTAATTAAAACCGCCGAAGGCGAATTGATTGGTAGAGTTACAAGCGGTACGCAAAGTCCAAGTTTGAGCAAAGCTATTGGCATGGGTTATATTTCAAAAAGCCATGCTTCAATTGGTAGCGAAGTATATATTGAAGTGCGTGAAAAATTATTGAAAGCCATGGTTGTTAAATTACCATTTTATAATAACAATTAATAAGGCAGAGAATTAAATTTCTTCGTTCATGAAAAACCTCATCCTTATACGACATGCCAAATCTGATTGGTCAAATATTGGTCAAAAAGATTATGATCGTGAGTTAAATGAACGTGGTTTACGGGATGCACCAATGATGGGCAAACGGTTGGCTCAAAGAGATTTAAATATTGATTTAGTGATTGCAAGTACGGCTCAACGAGCTGCACAAACTGCTTCCCTTATTGCAACTGAAATTAACTATCCTCTTGATAAAATTCAATGGGAAGATAAACTCTATCATGCACAACCACCCATTATTCAGGATACAATATCAGAGACCGATGACACCTATCAAACCATTATAGTTGTTTGTCATAATAATGGGATAACGGATTTTGCAAATTCATTGGCGGGCGTTATAACCGATAATATGCCAACTTGCGCTATCATGGCTTTTAATATAGATACAAATTCATGGCATGATTTTGTGAATGCAAAGAAAACTTTGCTGTTTTACGATTATCCTAAATTATAAGATGATCAGGAAACATTTTTTAGTTGTATTAGTGTAAGTGACTATAGGTAGTAAATAAATAAGCGGACGCTCTTGTGGCAATGGAACAAGCGAGACGCTTGCACCATAAGAGATGCTTGCATCATAATAGTCATAATTTTTTTTACACACTATTTTGATTCAAGCCTTTTTAAAAATTGATATTTCTGTTTCACATACCCCATCTCATTCATCGAAAATTGAAATCCTAAACTACCGTCTAAGAAACCAAGCCTGAATATATAATTCTTGATGAAATTAAAAAGCGGACTCAAATTCAATTTTACAAAATTCGACTTTTTTCCCAATTGACTCATTTGATTGGCACTAAGTTGTGCGTACTTTTTTAAACGCTCAATATGCTCTAACTGACTTTGATAAGAATGATGAAATAAGTATCCATTCAATGTTTTTGTTTGAACTAGTTCACTAAACTTCAAATCTTCATGTACAATATTATCATTCCATTGACCTACTAATTTATTAAATAATCGCAATCTAAATTCTTTCGCTACCGAACCATATCGTAAAATTTTACCACAATAAATCATCTTTCGTTGGAGCTGAAAGACTGTAGTATGAGCAATGGGTTTTGAAAATTTAGATTGTATGTCATCACACATTAATTTATCCAATTCCTCATCTGCATCTAAACTCAAAATCCAATCATACTTAGAAAAGGTATTGCCTTTATTTTTTGTTGCTGCATAACCCTCCCATTTTACCTGATGCACATGAGCTCCATGCGATTTAGCAATTTCAACTGTTGCATCGGTACTTCCATTATCAATCACCAATATATCATCTGAAAGCCCATTTACTGAATCAAGACAACGAGCAATATTATTTGCTTCGTTTTTAGTTAGAATTACAATTGAAATGGGCACCATATAATTGGGTTTTTCAATTACTCACTTTTTAATGTTTGCCCACGACCATATTTCACAAATACATAAAGATAAAGTACCCTCGAATAACGCATAATCCAGGGCTGAAACAAAACCAAACAACTTATCATTACACCAATAAAAATATAGATGGAATTATTTTTATAAGAGAAGCCATAGGTTAATCCAAAAATAAGAGCCAAAATAAATATAGTACCTACGCTAATTGCATAACTCACATAACCTGTTCCATACCAAAACCCTAATTCAATTTCATATTTTTGATTGCATACCGAGCATCGTTCAGGCATATCTAGTATTTTATTTAATGGAAAAACACTTTTGTTTGTAAACATATTTCCTTTGTGACAATTAGGGCATTTCATCCCCAACATACTTAGAAATCGGTTTGGCATTTTATTTGACATAGTCATAGTTTTTTTAATCTATTAATTCTAATTGTCTCTCACCAATTTGTTGACGCCACATTGCATAATACAAACCTTTTTCATCAACTAATTTTTGATGCGCGCCTGTCTCTACAATTTTTCCTTTCTCTAAAACATAAATTCTATCGGCATGCATTATTGTAGATAAACGATGAGCAATTAAAATATTAATTTGTTCGCGATCTGATGATATCTGTTTTACAGTATTTGTAATGGCTTCTTCCGTAATTGAATCTAAAGCAGATGTTGCCTCATCAAATACCAATAATTTAGGATGTCGAAGCAATGCTCGAGCAATTGACAAACGTTGTTTTTCACCTCCCGAAATCTTCATTCCTCCTTCACCAATTACTGTCTCTAAACCATTTTCAGCTCGTGATAATAATGTAAAAGCAGAAGCTTTTTTCAATGCTGTTTCCATTTCTGCGTCACTTGCACGAGGGTTTACAAATAAAAGATTTTCTTTAATACTACCTGCAAACAGTTGAGTGTCTTGAGTTACAAAACCAATTTGATGTCTAAACTCTTCAATATCTAAATCCTTGTAGGATACATTATTGTACTTAATATTTCCTTCAAGAGGATTATAAAGTCCAACTAATAATTTCACCAAGGTCGTTTTACCCGAACCCGATGGACCAACAAACGCAATTGTTTCTCCTTTTCGTACATTAAATGTGATATCACTTAATGCATTCTGACGAGCTGTTAAATGCTTATAACTTACATTTTCAAAACGCAATTCTTCTATTTCGTTAATGATAACAGGATTCTCTGGTTTCACTTCAACAGGTGTATTCATCAATTTCTCAAAATTAATGAGAGATGATTCGGCTTCACGATAAGCCAACATCACATTGCCTAATTCTTGTAATGGCGCAAATATAAAAAATGAAAAAAACTGAAAAGTAAATACCTGCCCTAATGTGATATGATCATGAAACAAAATATAAAACAACGTAAATACAATACATTGTCGAAGAAAATTAACTGAAGTCCCTTGAATAAAACTAAGCGCCCGAACACTCTTCACTTTTTTTAATTCGAGACGTAATATTTTAAATGTAGATATATTCAAACGTCGAATTTCTTGCGCTGTTAATCCTAAACTTCTTATCAATTCAATATTTCTCAAACTCTCAGTTGTAGCGCCAGCAAGAGCTGTTGTTTCTTTTAATATACTGCGTTGAATAATTTTTATTTTTTTACTCAACACCCCCATCAATAATGACAACAAAATAGCACCAATTGTATAAACTAAAATAATAGGAGGAAATATGATAGATGCTGCAATAATGACAAATACAATACTCACTGCAGATGAAAAAACAATATTCACAAACTGAGTCATAAACTTTTCACTATCAGAACGAACTTTTTCTAAAACCGCTAAAGTTTCACCACTTCGTTGATCTTCAAATTTTTGATAGGGTAATTGCAATGCTTGTTTTAATCCATCTGTATATACATCGGCACCAAATTTTTGAATCACAGTATTGACTGTATAATCTTGAAAAGCTTTAGCAATACGCGATAACATAGCCACACCGATTAAGCCCAAAATATATTTTGAAACCAAAATCAAAAAGGCATATTCTTCCATAACCCTTGGCTTCACATCAATTACAACTTTTACTTTATCAATCAACCATCCATATACGATAGGATCGCAAAGCGAAAAACCAATATTCAATGTAGCCAATAAAAAGGAAAGGAAAACCAGTTTTTTATACCGAGATAAGTATTTTAATAAAATTTTCATACGAGGCGCAAAGGTAAGGTTTATGCAACAAGATTTCCATAGCCTAAATAGATATATTATAAATTCGAAAAGTAGAAGGGTGAAAACAGAAAATTAAAAGTCTATTGTCGATAGTCCATGGTCGATAGTTAAAAGTCGATGGTCGAATTTAGAATTTCCTATTTAGAATTTTCTATTTGGAATTTGAAATTTCTGATTTGGTATTAAGAATTAGAATTTAGAATTAGATTTTGCGTATTACATTTGCGCCATGAGTAAAAGTATAAGACTAAAGAGTATCCTAATTGGTGGCTTATTTAGTTTGTTTGTTCCGGTAGGCGCTTATTTGTATTTAAAATTAAATGGGCACGATGGACATGTAAAACTTCCGAATCATTATAATATTGAAAAAATCGATAGTCATGCTGTTGATGGCAAATTTGTGAAAGACACTACTTACCATGTGCTTCGCGATATAAAATTGCAAAATCAATTAGGAGATTCAATTTCACTAAACGAGTCACTCAAAGGGAAAATTTTAGTGGTCAATTTTTTCTTTACATCCTGCAATACAATTTGTCCTGTTTTAATGAAAAACATGAAATTATTAAACAAAGCTTTTATAAAAAATGATAGCTCGGTTCGTTTTGTGTCAATTTCAGTCGATCCTTTAACTGACTCATTTCCACGACTTAGAAATTACGCCGATAAAATTGAAGTGAATCACGAAAAATGGTTGTTTTTAACTGGCAATAAGAAAGAAATTTATAGCTATGCGCGCAATGAATTAAATTTAAAATTGGTTGCAGGTGATGGTGGCGTTGATGATTTTATACATCCTGAACAATTTGTTTTAATTGATAAATACAGAAATATAAGAGGTTATTATAATGGACTAGATTCAGAAAAAGTACGAATTTGTGCCGAAGATATTACCTATTTAATGCTTGAGAAAAACAGATTTCACGAAAAAAGTAGAAGAAGATAAACTTTCACTTTTGAAAGTATAATCAATTAATTTACAGAAATAAAAAAACTATACCTTCTAATATTAAAATATTATGTTGACTGCAACTTGGAAAAAAAACGATAAAAAAGCACATATTCTGATTTGGATTTTTTCAGCAATTGTATTTCTCGCTGTTACCATATTAGACAAAGTAACTCTTGATATTGAACTCGGATTCGATGCTCATATTTTTGCTATGTTGAGCGCTGGTGTCAATACTATTGTTAGTTTTTTATTAATTGCTGGACTAATCTTTATCAAACAAAAAAAACAAGAACTCCATAAAAAAACGATGTTATTTACGATGGGTTTGTCGGTATTATTTCTTGTATTTTATATTGCTCATCATTTATTTACAGGCGAAACAAAATATGGCGATCTTGATCATAATGGCATTTTAAGCGATGATGAAAAATCGTTAGCCGGCACAGCAAGGTTTATTTACTATTTTATTATTAGCACCCATGTTGTGTTGGCTGGATTGGTTATGCCTTTTGTATTATATAGTGCCTATCGTGCTTTAACAGGTGAGTTTGCGAAACATAAAAAATTAGTTCGATATACCTTCCCCATTTGGCTTTATGTAGCCATTACAGGTGTGGTTGTGTACATTATGATTTCTCCATATTATTTGAAGTAAGAAAATCAATCTGAATAATTTTATTTCTCAACAGCCTTCAGTGCATCCGTATAAAAATTACCTGGGAAATTCAATTCAAATTTTTTCGAAGTTTGTCTTTCTCTAATCGACATCATCACAAATGAATCGGGCGAAATATTTTGTTGTGGCTTCATCACATATACAATATAATCGCTTGAGTTTGCATCAATAATTGGAAACGACGAAAGATAATAAGGATTTAGTTGATACTTTTTGCCGCTTTCTGCTTCAAGTACCTTAAGCATGGTTGCTCCTAAAATAAAATAATTAGATGTTTTATTTTCGATTTTAAATCGAATATATGCTGCATTACCTGAAAAATTAATATTGCATAATTGAATTCTAATTCCATCCATTTCAGTGCCTGCATTTTTAAATTTAGCATCTTCTTTTTGCACTAAATAAACCTGTGCGGCTTTGTAATATGCAGTTGTATCGGCATAGTACTGTCCATCAAAATATTGCCCTTCGGGTGGTTCATTAAAATTGATGGTTGGAAATTTTTTACGAATATCAATTGTTGGTGGTGGTGGCACATAACGTTCACGTTCTTCTTTTGCAATTTGTTCTTGTTCTTCACGCTTTTTTCTTTCTTCTAATATTTTTCTATCGGCGTCTTCACGCTTCTTTTTTTCTAGAGCTAGCTTTTGCTCACGTGCTTCACTTACTTGGCGTTCCTTAGCTAATGCAGCTTCTTTCTGTTCTCTTTTTTGTGTTTCCAAAGCCAGGGCTTTTTCATTTGCATCTCTCTTCGCTCTTTCCTGTGCTAATTTCAATTCTAACGACTCACGTTGTTTTTTTTCTGCTGCTAGTTTTGCATTTAATTCGTTCTGCTCTTTTTGAGTATTTGCTAAAGCTAAGTCATGTTCTTGCTTAGCAATTCTATCTTCAATTAATTTCTTTTCTTTCTCTTCACGCAATTTTCTTTCCTTTTCTAATTTTGCTGCTGTTTCATCTTTCAATTTCTTTTCCGAAGCAATTTTTTTATCTAATTCTTCTTGTTTCTTTTTTTCAAGAAGTGCCAGTCGTTCGCTTTCTTCTTTTTCTTTTAATTCCTTGGCCAACTTAAGTTCTTTAGCTTCTCGTACTTTTTTATCTGAAGCCAATTTTTCGGCACGTTCTTGTTTTTCACTTGCTATCTGTTTCTCTAAATCAGCTTGCTTTTGCTTTTCACTGGCAATATTCGCTTCGAGCTCTTCACGTTCTTTTTGTTCTTTTGCTAATTGCTTTTCTTTTTCTTCGCGGGCTTTTTTAGCAGATTTTGATTCGGTTTCTTTCTTTTTATCATTAGAAGCAATTGGTTTTTCTTCTTCCACTTTTTCTTCTACAATTTCAGTTACACTTTCTTCTTTTACAACAGGTTTTGATGAAAGTTTTTTCTTGAGTTCTTTCAAATTACTAAAGTCGTAATAGGTTGAATTAAAATCTCCTTTCTCTTTGTATTGAATGGTAAATAAATGATTTCGTTTCCCCTCAGTTACCACCAAGTTTGTTGTCTTTGGATCGGTAACACCTGTCTTCGCCCATAATCTTATTGAAGTACCCTCTTCAACATTAATATTATAATCTTCTTTATCGCCTAATCTAAAATTTACAATGTCGGCGTTAAACCGGATAACAGTAATTCCACCTTTTAAAACGGTAATGGTTTCACCTTTAATTTCTTGTGCACGACCAATAAATTGCGTCGAAATGATAATGAGGAATAAGAGAATTTTTTTCATAAGTTCTTGCTACTAGCTTTCAAAAATACCTATTTCTATTGAATCTGTTAGATATGAAGTCGAATATTTGCAATAAATAGGAAAATCCCTCTTTTGTTTGATTGTAAATTCCAGATTTAAAGTTCTTTTCGCAACCTAGCCACCGGAATATTTAATTGTTCTCTGTACTTAGCAACTGTTCTACGTGCGATATTATATCCTTTCTCATTCATGAGTTCGGTTAACTTTTCGTCTGACAAAGGTTGTGTTTTAATTTCACCTTGAATAATTTCGTTCAATTTCATTTTCACTTCACGTGTTGATACCTCTTCACCACTATCGGTTGATAATGATTCTGAAAAGAAATACTTTAGTTTGATGGTACCAAATTCAGTTTGAACATATTTACTGTTTACCACACGAGAAATAGTTGAAATATCAAGACCTGTTCGATCAGAAATATCCTTCAGTATCATAGGTCGAAGATTACTTTCATCGCCTGTTAAAAAAAAATCTTCTTGCAAACGCATAATACTACTCATGGTCTGCAGCAAAGTATCTTGACGTTGTTTAACAGCATCAATAAACCATTTCGCCGAATCAATTTTTTGTTTAATAAATAGAACCGCCTCTTTTTGACGATTGTCCTTTTTTTCGCCTCGATCAAAATCTTTGAGCATATCTCTAAAGGTACTAGAAACTCTTAATTCAGGGGCGTTTCGTTGATTGAGTTGCAATTCCAATTCTCCATTTTGCTGGATAATATAAAAATCGGGAATGATATACGTATCATTTTTATTACCTCCACTATAAATAGCGCCAGGCTTAGGATTCAATCGAATAATGACTTGTATAATTTCTCTTAATTGTTCATCCGTAATCGACAACCCTCTTAAAATTTTATCGTAATGCTTCTTTGTAAATTCATCGAAATATTTATCCAATACCTTAATTGCATTCTGAATGACAGGTGTCGATTCTTTACGTTTTAATTGAAGTATTAAGCACTCTCTTAGATCTCCAGCACCTATGCCAGCTGGTTCAAAATCTTTAATTTGTGATAGAATTTGAATGAGTTCTTTTTCATTTGTTGCAATATTTTGTCTAAACGAAAGATCATCTATTATAGATGGAATATCTCTACGCAAATAACCATCATCATCAATACTCCCAATTATAAACTCTGCAATTTGTTGTTTCCTTTCTTCTAAATAAAGCAAATTAACCTGTGCCAACATATGTTCATAAAAGGTGGTCTCGGAGCGAGCTTGATGATGAGCAAAATCATCATCATCGTCACTACCATATACATCCTTTTGAAAATTATAATCAGCATCTTCATCATCTCCCTCTTTCACATAATCTGAAATATCAATTTTCTCAAATTCATCTGTGTCATCAGCACTCACATAATCCTCATTTTCATCAATTTTTAATTCATCGCGCAATTCTTCGGGCGTTTTCTCATCAAGGGTTTTTTCTTCATGATCTTCTGCAGTTAGTTCGAGGGCTGGATTTTCTTCGATTTCTTCAAGAATTCT
Organism: Chitinophagaceae bacterium; assembly: GCA_035388625.1. Taxonomy (GTDB): domain Bacteria; phylum Bacteroidota; class Bacteroidia; order Chitinophagales; family Chitinophagaceae; genus OLB11. The sequence goes on from DAOOQH010000025.1 coordinate 17,290, forward strand.
TTCATCTAAGTAGGCCGTAGGAACCTGCAACAATTTCATTAATTGAATTTGTTGAGGCAATAATTTCTGTAATAAACGCTGTTGTTGAGATAATTTTTGCATGCAAAAAGGTGACCCACAAATTTAAAATTTGAGTCGGAAAAAAAAAGAATTAATTCTTTATATTATTTGCTACCTTGTGGATTGGAAAAAATTCCTAATCTGCTTCTGCAACCACCTCTTTTACTTCTGGTATCATACGTTTCATCATGCCTTCGATACCTGATTTTAAAGTAATCATTGATGATGGGCATCCGCTACATGAACCTTGTAATGAAAGTGAAACGATGCCTTGATGATAACTTTTAAAAGAAATTGCACCACCATCCATTTCAACGGCAGGCTTAACATAGTTTTCAAGTAATTCTTTAATTCGTTTTACAACATCTTTATCATCACCATGAATGATATTCGACTCTTCTGGTTTTACAAGTTCATCTTCATTAATAATCACTTTCCCTTCTTCAAGATATTCTTTTAAAAATTCTCTAATACTTGGAATCACATCATTCCAATCAGTTTCTAAAGTTTTGGTCAATGTTATAAAATTGCTTGCTATAAAAACACCCTTGATAAATGGGAATCCAAATAACTGTTTTGCTAATGGCGAAGGAGATGATGACTCTTCAGATTGAAAATCAACACTTTTACTTGGATACAAAAGCTTGTTAGCAACAAATTTCATCGTCTCTGGATTCGGTGTCATTTCAGTATAGATGCTTACGATTGGATTTCCTGTCTTTAACATGGCCATTTTTTTGTGGCAAAAATAAGCATATTTTGTATTCCTTCTGTCATTTCTAACCAAACCTATTTTATTTTCGTCTTTGAATTATCTAGATTTATAATTTAATTCACTAAATTTACTGTTAAATGATTGCTTTGAAAAAGATAATTACACTCTTTATTACTTGCCTGACGCTCTTCTTCTCTAAGAATATTTACAGTCAACATATACATTCATATTCTTCGATAGAGTATATAGAAAATCAAGGTCAATGGGATGCTCCTTTCGAATTCAAGGGTATGGGGCCGCTTGGCAATATCTTCTTGCGTAAGGATGGATTTCGAATTTCGATGGCCGATGCTGCCAACAATGCTTATATGCATGGGGTTAAGCATGGGCAGGTTATGGGTGAAACTGTTTTAAAATATCATGCCTTTGATATCGAATTTGTCAATAGCAATCCTAATGTGTCATTATCTCCTCAAAAATTACAAACAAAATATTATAATTACTATTTAGGTTCTAATCCTGAACGATGGAAAACAGGAGTTTTAGGCGCATTAGCTGTTGATTACACCAATTTATATGATGGAATTAATGCGCATGTTTATAGCGAAGAAGGCAATATTAAATATGAGTTTATTGTTTCACCTAATACAGATGCCGATCAAATTCAATTAAAATATGTGGGTACCGATGGTCTTAGTTTACAAGATGGCAACCTTATTATTAAAACTTCATTAGGTGAAGTTAAAGAACTTAAACCCTTTTGTTTTCAATATATCAATGATGAGCGCAAAGAGGTAGTCGGCAAATTTTCATTGAAAAATAATATTGTTTCATTTTCTTTTCCAAAAGGATATGATAAAAACTACCCTCTTACCATCGATCCTGCCATTGTATTTTGTTCCTTCACAGGTTCAACCGCCGACAATTGGGGATTTACAGCCACTTACGATAGCACAGGCGCTTTTTATGCTGGCGGTGTAGTTGTAAATGATCAACCAGGTTTTTCTACTACGTTGACAGGAAGTTACCCAGTGACTGTAGGTGCTATTCAAATTAATTATGGAGGTGGAAATAACCCAGGTGCAGGTTTAGGCATTGTCCCAACTGATGTGAGTGTGAGTAAATTTGATCCAACGGGTGCCACTTGTATTTATGCGACTTATTTTGGAGGTACTGATAATGAGCAACCTCATAGTATGATTGTTGACCATGCAGGTAACTTAGTGATTGCAGGTAGAACATTTTCAATCGCTTCTTCATTTCCATTAACTGCTGGTTGTTTCGATAATACCTATAATGGAAGTGGTGATATTTTTGTTGCAAAATTTAATTCAACCGGTACAGTACTTTTGGGTTCAACCTATGTTGGAGGAAGTGGTGAAGATGGTGTGAATGTCTTTCTTTCTGAATTAACGATTGGTGGCCTAAAACACAATTATGCCGATGATGCTAGAAGTGAAGTAATTGTAGATGCAAATAATAATATTTATGTAACAGCTAGTACACGCTCAACTGATTTTCCAACCGTTATACCAACGCAATCAGCTTTAGGTGGCCAGCAAGATGCGGTTGTTTTTGAATTAAATTCAAATTTAAGTTCATTAATGTGGAGTACTTATTTAGGAGGCACACTTAACGATGCAGGTTATGTTTTAGCCATTAATAAAATCAATCCGAGTGAAATTTTCGTAGCTGGCGGAACTGAAAGCCCAACGTTTCCAGTAACAACAGGTACTTTAAATCCATCTTATTTAGGTGGTACTGATGGATTTCTTTTAAAATTCAATACAGGTTCAAAGGCTTTAATGGCTGGTACTTTTATAGGAACAAATCAATACGATCAAACGTTCGGTGTTCAAACTGATGATAGCAATCATGTGTTTATTGTTGGACAAACAATGGGAGCCTACCCAGTTACACCTGGTGTATTTTCAGTGCCAAACTCAAGTCAATATATCACAAAATTAAATACAAATCTGACAACTATTTTAGCTTCAACTGTATTTGGAACGGGTTCTACATTCAGTACAGATATTGCAATTAATGCATTTTTAGTTGATAAATGTCAAAACGTATATGTGTCAGGTTGGGGCGGACCAATAATTCCAGGTAACCCGGGATCAACTATTGGATTACCTCTTATGAATCCTTTACAAGCCACAACCGATGGAAGTGATTATTATTTTATTGTATTAAGTAAAAACTTTGTATCACAAGTTTATGGTTCATACTTCGGTCAAAATGCTGGGGGTGGTGAGCATGTAGATGGCGGTACCAGTCGATTCGACGAAAACGGGATTATCTATCAAGCCATCTGCTCAGCCTGCGGAGGTGGCACTCAAAATTTCCCAGTTACACCAGGAGCTTATTCAACTACAAAAGCAACGACAACCAATTGCAATTTTGGTGCTTTAAAAATCAAATTCGATTTTCAAAATCCTGATGCGGTTGCCATTGCACAAGGCGATACCATTGGTTGTGCACCAGATACTGTTCAGTTTTTAAATAATAGTACGAGTGCAGTCAATTTTGTTTGGGATTTTGGTGATGGCTCGCCTACTTCAACCACTGTTAATCCTGTGCATGTTTACCCTAATGCAGGCACTTATATTGTAAAACTATATGCCTCAAATCCGAACGGATGTACATTTAGTGTAGACAGTACCACTATCACCATTGTTGTAAAAGATGATTCAATTACTGCTGATTTTAATTATGTAAAAACAGACTCATGTGGCCCATACAAAGCAACATTTACAAATACCTCTACCAATACTGGGTCAGGTGTTGGTACCACCTATTTTTGGGACTTCGGAGATGGCGACACCTATAACGGTGCAAACCCTCCACAACAAGAATGGCCAAACGCAACCACTTATACCATTACACTCACTATGACGGATACAAATGCTTGTAATAGTCCTTCTGTCATTACCAAAGTAATTGATTTTACGAATAGCAATGTTATCTCTGCATTTAATATGCCGGATAGTATTTGTATGCCTGCATTAGTCAATTTCACAGATCTTTCAACCAATGCCACAACATGGAGTTGGAATTTCGGAGATGGTCAAACTAGCGGAGCAACTAATCCAAGTAATACCTATGCCGCACCCGGATCGTATACAATTACACTTGTTTCAGGCAATCCGAATTCATGTAATAAAACCGATATCTCATCTAAAGTAATTTCAATTCTTCCTTCTCCTATTGCCGATTTTAATTGGTCGCCTAATCCTCCAATACCGAATACAC
>DAOOQH010000026.1:0-21269 GCA_035388625.1 Chitinophagaceae bacterium
GGTTGCACCTAATCCATCACTTTTTTGCACCCAATCAACACCAGACGACGTTGTGAGCCATACACCACCATCATTGGCTTGAAATAATTGAGTGCTATTACCGGGTTGAAATGCGTAATCATGCATATCTGTATGAACAGTTTGCCACCAATTGGTGAGTTTTTGCCAAGTGATTCCGCCATCATTACTCCGCATGATATTATGAGATCCTAAAAATAATTGATTGGCGTTTGAAGGATTTGCCTCTAAACAAAAATTATAATTTCCTTGTCCTCCTCCAGTTGAATCATAACCCGTTAAGCTCCATGAAGTGTCATGATATTGAATGTTAAAATTTAATCCTGAATCTATACTTCTAAAAATGGTTCCTTCATCATTTACAGCACCAACATAAACCATATCTGGGTTATTCGCAGTAACTGCAATTCTGGTTCCCAAGCCAAGTAAACCAGAAAAACCACTCGTAATTTCTGTCCACGTATCGCCACGATCGGCGCTTCTAAAAAATTTATTCATACTAGATGCATAAACAATTGAACTACCTGATCCAGGCTTCCATTGCATATCAGTAAATTGATTACCTGCAAGTTTAAGTGTCCAATTTGAGCCTCCATCAATAGTTTTCCAAATTCCATTTGTGGTTGCTGCAAGCAGATGTAAATGATTGGTTGAATCCATTAATAGTTCCAATGCCATTCGGTTGCCGATGCCAGTATTTGATTGAGCCCAATTTGCGCCCCCATCAACTGTTTTCCAAATCCCAAAATCATCATTGTAATAATTTGGGTCGCCACTACTCATATACATGATATTACTATTGGTATAATCAATACAAATTGATGCAATATTCATCGATGGCAAAACATCGGTACCTAATTGATTCCATGAATTACCAGCATTCACGCTTTTCCATAAACCACCTGAAGCACTGCAAGCATAAATAGTATTGTTATTGTTTGGATCAAATTTTATCTGACATACCCGACCGATACCATTAATTTGCCCAGAAATATTGGTTGGAAAATTTGATGGGCCAGTAAAAACCCAATTCGATGTTTGCGCAATTAAAGCGTTACACGATATTGTGACTAAGACAATGAATGAAACGATTGATTTCATATTAATATTTTAAAATGATTATTTCCTGCCTTCTCTTTGTTGTTTCCACATTGAAAGCCTTTCTTCAGTGGTCATAATTGAACCATCTTGTTTTACATAAGGGCGCATGGTTTTTTGCCAATGTTTGAACTTTTTATATTCAACAGCATACTTTTGAGTATCACTTGATTGCTGTCTTTTTCTTTTTGATTTAAATTCAGCTAATCTTTCATCATACTCTTTGGCTTCAAAGATTTCATTTTCTTGAACAGGTTTGGTTTTGTTGAGCCAATATAAATCAAAAGCCTTGATAGCTTCATAATAATTAACAGCTGGCGAATTCATCATTTCAATCCATAATGGTTGGTTTGAATAAAGTGAATCTCGACTTTCTTGTGCAAATGATGAATGGGTTGCAATGAACGCAATTATAAAAAGAAAAATCTTTTTCATAAATATATTTTTAGACTAGTAAATCCGACATTTCTCGATAAAAGTGATACCATCTTTTGTTGAAGTAGTTGAATTTGCTTCACAATTTTTAATGGCTTCTTTCTTTTTGTCGCGAATTTTAAACTCCACTACTGATGAGTCTGGTAACCCTGGAGGATTTCCTGTGTATTTGATTGAACATTGACAAATATACTCTTGAGTACAAGAACTAACTATGAGTATCATTGAAATAAGGAGAACAGGTAAAATCTTCTTCATTGAAATTTTATAATGTGTCAAATATAACAAAACTAATTTTTTTACCATAGATATATTAGATAATTTTACGAATTATTTTCGCTCCATGGTATTAGATAAGCAAATGCAAAATATAGAATTTCTGGCGCATCAAGTGGTAGAAGGTTTTATAATAGGTTTACATAAAAGTCCTTTTCATGGATTTTCAGTTGAATTTGCCGAACATAGGTTATATAATGTAGGCGATAATTTAAAGCATATCGATTGGAAAGTGTATGGACGCATGGATAAACTATTTATTAAAAAGTATGAAGAAGAAACAAACCTTCGATGTCAACTTGTAATTGATACATCCTCTTCGATGCATTTTCCACAGGATAGCGACAAACCAAGTAAACTGCAATTTTCATGTCTTGCTGCAGCCTCTTTAATTACCATACTTAAAAAGCAATTAGACGCTGTTGGACTTTCATTTTTTGATTCATCCTTAACATTGCACACTGGTTGTAAGTCAACTACAGTTCATACAAAAATGTTGATGAATGAGTTAGAAAAGCAACTAAAAAATCAAACCCAAAATCAATCAACAAACGCTGCCAATGTTTTGCATCAAATTGCCGACACGATGCATAAGCGTTCGCTGGTTATTATATTTAGTGATATGTTAGATAAAGTTTCAGATGCCAACGAATTGTTTGACGCCTTACAACATCTAAAATATAATAAACATGAAGTTGTTTTGTTTCATGTTCAAGATGGCAAATACGAAGTCGATTTTGAATTTGAAAATAGACCTTATGAATTTATTGATATGGAAAGTGGTGAAAGATTACGAATGAATTCAACCCAACTCAAACAAGAGTATATTGAAAAAATGAGAGATTACAGAACAGCCCTTGCCTTAAAATGTGGTCAATTTGGTATAGATATTGTAGACGCAAATACAAATGAAGGCTTTGATAAAATTTTACTTTCATACTTAATAAAACGAAATAAAATGATTTAAAATGGGTTTCAACTTAACTTAATTCAATTACGACGATGTTTTAAACAAAAAAAAAGCGATATTTACAAATACTCAAACGACATTTAATACGTTAATCTCCATGATGAAAAGTATTCTATCCCTACTTTTAATAATTTATACAGTAGGCAGCCAAGCGCAACCATTTTCGGCATATACCAATATTCGTCAAGAATTTTATGTATTTGATAATGGCGCAGTTAACAAAGTTGAACCACTTTTGCCACTCGAATATAAAGTTGGTCGAAGTTCGGTTGCCTATGTAGATAATGCACGAAATTTCAAAATTTATAGAGATGGTAATGTCATGCCGGTTACCGATTTATTTACAACACAATTTGATGTTTCAGATAATTTAATTTTATATAAAAGTGCTAAAATGATTTCTGTAGTTGATGGCAATGATGTGGTTTTACTTTCTCGTTTATGCGATCGATACGCTTTGGGAGATAGTGTTGTACTTTTTTATGATATCAATCAGGCGATGTTCAAAGGTTATTACAATGGTCAAATTACTGAATTAGAGAATTTCTTATCTATTAACGAAACTGATTTTACTTTTGATAGTACCGTTAAGGTATCAGATAATATTGGAGCCTATATTAATTATAATGATCAGTTTAAAGTATTTTATAATAATCAAGTTGAAACATTAGAGAATCAAGCCGTGCGCAATTTTCAGGTTGGACGAAATACAGTAGGTTATGTTGACATCAATAATCAATTCAAAATCTTTCATAAAGGTCAAACCTATACAATTGATCCTTTTGCACCTAATTCTTTTATGGTAGGTGATGATGTAGTTGCTTTTTATAGTAATGATGGGAATTTTAAAATCTTTTACAATGGCAATTTATATACAATAGGTTATTATAATCCAAATTACAAAGTAACTGATCGAGTGGTTGCGTTTGCTGACCCTAATGGATGGTTTAAAGTTTTTTATGAGGGTGAGCAAATCATGATTGATAATTATTATCCCGATAAAATTACGGCGGGTTATAATTCTTTAGCCTATGTAAACAAAGCCAATATTCTTCGAATGTTTTCAAAAGGAAAAGTATACGATATCACTTCAATGAGTTTAATGGATATGCGATTAGATTACGATGTGCTTCAATTCAAAGTAGGCTTTAATGCTTTCAAGATGTTTTATAACGGTGAGTATTATAATTAACTTAACACAATCAAAGCTGGCTCTTCATTATTTTTGTTAGCTCAATTTTTATTATGAGAAAACACATTTTTTTACTACTATTTACGGTTTACACTTCAAATATTTTTGCTGCAAAAATGCTCATTCCAATGGATGAGAGCGATCAAAAAAATCATTTAAAAGCATATGGTATTGCTTTTATGGTATTATCAAAAAATGAAAAAGTAGATTGGTTACTCAATTATCGAGGAGGAAGTTTTGCTTTCGATTATTTTTTAGAAATTGAAAGCGAATGCAAAATCAGAAATGTGAGCTACGAAATTGTGCCTGACACAAAATATACAAATATACTGCTTGAAATTTCTGATCCCGAAGTCAATATGGATATCGTTCGACTTGAAAAACCTCCTAAAATTGCAGTCTATACACCAGATGGCAAGCATCCTTGGGACGATGCGGTGACCATGGTACTCACTTATGCAGAAATACCATTCGACAAAGTATATGATAATGATTTATTAGAAGATAAATTAATCAAATACGATTGGTTGCATCTTCACCATGAAGATTTTACCGGACAATATGGTAAATTTTATGCAGCTTATAATTCAGCGCCTTGGTATATCGAGGATGTAAAAAAGAATGAAGAAATGGCTAAAAGTCATGGCTTCACAAAAGTGTCGCAATTGAAATTAAATGTTGCAAAAAAAATAAAAGAATTTGTGATTGGCGGTGGCTATATGTTTGCAATGTGCTCTGCAACCGATAGTTATGATATTGCACTAGCGGCCGAAGGAACTGATATTTGCGAACGCATGTACGATGGAGATGCAGCAGAACCAGATGCACAATCTAAATTAAATTTCGAGAGATGTCTCGCCTTTAAAGATTTTAACTTGAAGAAAAATCCACTCGAGTATGAATATTCTGATATCGATGCAACGACTACAAGGAAGGTGCCATTTAAAACAGATTATTTTACTTTGTTTTCTTTCTCAGCCAAATTTGATCCTATTCCAACTATGTTATGTCAAAATCATACAACAACCGTAAAAGGTTTTATGGGACAAACCACCTCATTCACCAGTCGATTTTTAAAAAGTAGTACACAGGTCTTAGGTGAAAATAAGTCTGCTGGAGAAGCACGATATATTCATGGTGATTTAGGAAAAGGTACTTGGACTTTTTTCGGTGGGCACGATCCTGAAGATTATCAACATGTGGTGGGCGATCCTCCAACCGACTTAGGACTTCATCCGAATTCACCAGGTTATAGATTGATTTTAAATAATGTACTTTTTCCAGCAGCGAAAAAGAAACCACAAAAAACTTAGTATTTTAAGTCTACCAATTTACAAATGCCTTATTAAAAATATCATCTGCTAGCTGATCTGAAATTTCAGCAATCAATCTGGTCTCAACATTTTGTAAATTTTGGTCTGAATTAAAATCTGCAAACCGAGAAAAATTCGTTACAAAATTACTTTTCTCATTCAATTTGTTTTTATACTCAATTGAAACTGTAATAGTCAATCTATTTTTTGATGAAGTTTCAGCACCAGTTACAGAGGCCACTGTAACATCATAATTTGTAATAGAACCTGAAATATCGTGATCAGTTTTTTCACTATTTACTTGTGAAAGTGATGATTGAGATAATATTCGTTGACGAAGTTTTTCGGTAAATGTGGGACTTAAAGAAGGAACAATGGTACGAGCATTGTTTTCGATAAAATGAATATTAATTGTTTTACCTTGAATGGCTGCTCCTGTAAAACTATATACACCACAGGATGTAATAAAAAATAATAGGATTGAAATAAACAGTATTTCTTTATTCTTCGATATCATATTCTTTTATTTTTCGGTAAAGAGTTCGTTCAGAAATACCTAATTCAGAGGCGGCGTCTCGTCTTCTGCTTCTATGTTTTTTAAGCGATTTAATGATCAGTTCTTTTTCATTTTCAGCAATATTTAAAGTCTCTTCAACCTCATGAATCGTTTCAAGCTTTTGCGTTTCGGCATTATTCATCATTACGGAAATATTCGGTTTTGATGGAACTATATCGGCATCAAAAGCTGAATATCTTTCAGGCAAAGCTTCTTCTGGAAACCCATGACTCAGTGCTGGATTTTTGATAATTTCGAAAAACATCTTCTTTAAATCATTTACATCTTTTTTCATATCAAAGAAAAGCTTGTAAAGAATATCACGTTCATTTGAAAAATCGTTTGTATTTGCATTGTTGCTCGATCCCATAATCATCGGCATATGATCTTGATTCGAATGAACTGGCAAGAAATAATTGAGTTCGTTTGCATTCACTAATTTATTGGGTGCGAGTACAGAAATTTGTTCAGCAATATTTTTCAATTCACGAATATTTCCTGGCCATCTATATCCAACTAAGGCATTCTTAGCATCATCAGATAATTGAATGGGCGTAGTTTTATATTTATCTGCAAAATCGATGCAAAATTTTCGAAACAAAAGTGGAATATCTTCTTTGCGTTCACGTAATGGCGCAACTCGAATAGGCACTGTACTTAGTCGATAATATAAATCTTCTCTAAATCTTCCTGCATTGACTAAAAGCATTAAATCCTTATTGGTTGCGGCAATTACGCGAACATTTGTTTTTTCAACTTTCGATGAACCAACACGAATATACTCGCCTGCTTCTAGTACACGAAGTAACCTCGCTTGTGTACCTAACGGCATTTCACCAATTTCATCTAAAAAAATAGTTCCACCGTTTACGGTTTCAAAATAACCTTTTCGGCTTTCTGTTGCGCTGGTAAACGAACCTTTTTCATGCCCAAAAAGTTCACTATCAATGGTGCCTTCAGGTATGGCGCCACAGTTAATCGCAATAAATTTATTATGTTTTCTTGTACTTTGCGAGTGAATTATTTGCGAAAAAATTTCCTTTCCTACCCCACTTTCTCCTTGAATTAAAACAGTTAAATCAGTATTTGCAACTTGCAACGCAACACCAAGTGAATAATTTAAAGAAGGTTCGTTGCCGATAATACCAAATCTATTTTTTAAGGATTGTAATTCTTGCTCTGATAACATGTATAAATTTTGTGCGCCAAAGTTACAGTAGCTTAAGCAATTATGTCATTAATATATGTGAAAAAGAAGTTAGAAAAAGAAATATAGTTTTAGCATTCTCCTTCTATTTGTCTTCAAAATATTAAAATCAAAATTTTAAAGTAATGAGTTATCTCTCTTGTAAATTGAAAACAGTTCCAGCTGGGTCTTGTATCCAATGCATATTTTGAGGGAGTTTTTCTAATTCGTCACATGTCTCCACCTGATTGGCGATTAAATAGTTGGTTGCCTCCTCCATATTGTCTACTGTAAGTTGTAACCAAGTTTCAGCGTGTGTATAATTATCAACGCAATCTAACCAAAGCACCGTATTTCCAAACTTCACTTCGTGGGTTCTTGAAATAGTTGGATTATTAATTGGCTTTTCTACGACATCCATTTTCAAAATGTCTCTGTAGAATTCAACTGTTTTATTATACTTACTTTTTGGAATTTTAATAGCGATATTTATTCCGGCTTCAAATTTTATGTCCATTTTGAATATGATTTTTACAATTAATATTTTGATTCATTCTTTACGTTTCAAATTTTCAAATTAGATGACTACAGTTTGTTTCTTCTTGATGCATAAAATTCCAGCGTTTTAAAATTAGATTAAATGACGCTAACCGATTTGCATTGAGCAATTATTAATTAATCAATAAAATCAATTTCTACCTTGCAATATGATTTAATATTCAATTCGAATCACCTCTCCTTGCTTATTTAAAAGAATGACCTTTTCAGGTTTTGAATTATTAACTTTTTGGTCAGGATATAAATGGTATAAACCAATTTTTTTAGTGTCAATTTTTACCTTCTTTTCATTTGCATCTAATATAATCCAATAAGGAACAAAGGCCCAATCCATTTCTTTTATAGTTGTAATGGTTTCTGATGTTTCAGTATCACCAGATAAAAATATTTTTTTACCATGCCAAGTAATTAAGTAAGAATAATGCTTAAATGTAAATCGATGTTTTGTTTTAAATGTTTCTATTTTAAAATCATTTAAGGAGTTAGTGAGTTTGGCAAATTTTTTAATATTCCAATTTCCGAAAACCCTTCCATTATGTTTGCCTTTAATTTGCTTTAGAATCTTTTTAGAATAGTGATCAGCGTGTCGATGCGTGAAAAGAAAGATTGAATTCTCTTTAATATTGGTAATTTCTGAAGGATCATATTTCATATAGTTATACGCGCCAGATTTGTAGGGAAAATCTATATACAAATTGGAGCTTCCATCTGTTAAATACAATCCACAATTACCTAAAAATGTAATTTTAATTTCATTTGATTGACTAAATCCAGCTGTTGAAATGCCAATTAAGCAAATAAAGAATAGGCATAGTTTGTAAAAGTTTGACATGAAGATGAGTTTTAGAAATTGATGATTAAAATTGAGCCTTTAAACTCAGTGCACGAATTAGAAAATAATATGCGTTTCTTTTTTTATGGAATTTAAATTGACTACAATTTTTCTAAAATAAAATGAGTCATTCGTTTATATAAATGATATCGAGTATTACCCCCACTGATACCATGATTTTTATTTGGATAAAATTCTGAATCAAAATCTTTGTTCGCCTTTATCATAGCGTCAACCATCATCAAACTATTTTGGTAATGCACATTATCATCGGCGGTTCCATGAATCAATAAAAAATTGCCCTTTAATTGATTCACCATATTCATAGGAGAATTATCATCATAGCCTTTCGGATTTTCTTGTGGGGTGCGCATATACCTTTCTGTATAAATATTATCATAATATCGCCAATTGGTTACAGGTGCAACCGCTATGGCCGATTTGAAAATATCAGCTCCTTTAAATAAACATATGCTACTCATAAAGCCACCATAGCTCCAACCCCAAATACCAATTCTCGAGGCATCAATATAAGTTTGCTTTGCAAAATATTTCGCTACAGCAATTTGATCATCACTTTCGAACTTACCCAATTGTAAATAGGTTTTCTTTTTAAATGACTCACCTCTAAATCCAGTGCCTGTTCCATCAACACAGACAATAATATATCCTTTTTGGGTAAGCATTTGATGCCACCAATAATCTCGAATGCCAAATTGATTCATCACTTGCTGCGAACCTGGCCCACTGTACTGAAACATCAGCAAAGGATACTTAGTATTTGGATTGAAATTGGTCGGTTTCATAATCCAGCCATTTAATTGAACGCCTTCATTATTTGGCACTTGAATGAATTCAACTTTTGCTAAATCATAATCCAACATTTTTGTTTTAAGTGATTGATTATCCTTCAACGTTCGAACTAGATTTCCTTTGCTATTTTTAATGGTATAGACTGGGGGTGTATTTAAATATGAATACTTATCCATAAAAAAATCAAAACTACGACTCAAATAAATATCATGCCACCCTTTGTCTGGTGTTAGATTTAATTTTGATTCGCCATTGAATTCGATTGAAAATAAATTCCGCTCCATTGGACTTATTTCGGAACTCAAATAGTAAATGTTATTATTCTTTTCATCAATACCGAGTAACGAAACTACGTCCCAATCACCCCTTGTAATTTGTGATGATGAGTTAGATGCGATTGAATGCAAATAGAGATGATTGTATCCATCCTTCTCAGAAGTATATATAAAAGCATCTTTATTTTCAAGAAATTGAATATTGTCATTAATTTCTATAAACTTTTGATTTGTTTCTTCATAGATAATGGTTGATCTCCCATTCTTAGGATTTACTTCCAATAAATCTAAATGATTTTGAAGTCGATTGGCTCGATATACGATGAGTGAATTTCTAAATTTGTTGATTTTTATTCGCGGAATATAAATATCAGTTTCAGTTCCAATATCACAGCGAATCGTTCGTTCAGATTCTAATTGATAAATATAAATTTCAATCTTAGAATTTGCCTCACCTGCTTTCGGATATTTATATCGATAATCATTAGGATATAAATTATCGTATTGAGCAAAATTATATTCAGGAACTAATGTTTGATCAAAACGATAATAGGCTAAATAATTTCCTTCTTTATCCCATTCATATGCTTTGGTAAATTCAAATTCTTCTTCATATACCCAATCACAATTTCCATTAATAATATTGTATTTGCCATCATTTGTAACAGCAATAGTTTCTTCAGTATTTAAATCAACAAAATATAAATTGTTTTCATATACATAAGCAACCTTATCACTTTGTGGTGAAAAGGAGGCATGTAAGATTTTATTAGATGAAATTAGCTGAACTTTTTTTGTGGCAATATCGTAGGCGAATACTTTGTACAAAACAGAACGACGATAAATATTTTCGCTTTCTGTGAATAATAAAATTTTCGATTCTTCATTATTAAACGCATAATCATCAATTTTAATTGCTTGATTTTGATAGCTAACATTTTTGGTGTTTAAAATAATCTTCTCTATTTGACCATCAGCAAACCTAACCTTTTGAAGATTACCATCCGATGCAATTTCAGAATAATAGCGACCATCTTTCATCGATCGAAAACCAGCTACAGCCTCTGCTCTAAATGTATTTTTTGTATAAATATCTTCAAGTGAAATTGATTTTTTGTTTTGACAAAATCCAATACTCGAAACAAAAAGGAATAAAAATGTAAGTAATCTCATGTAAGAATTTAAATTTATAAAATGACTATGCATTTTTATTTATGATCACACGATGTGGTGTTGGACCTTCTATATTAGCTTTGTCCCATGCATTTTTTACACGTTCAGTACATCCAAAATAAACATCCCAATAATCGGCTTGCGTGCAATAAGGACGAATAGCTAATGACACCATGCCGTCAGCTACTTTCAAAACACTTACTTCAGGCGCTGGCGTTTTTAAAACTTTAGGATGTGAAAGCATGGCTTCTATAGCAACTTTTTTCGCGATCTCTAAATCTTGACCTGGTGAGACTGCCATTGTTAAATCAACACGTAAATTTCCAAATGTCGTATAATTCGTTATGACTCCAGTTGAAAGCGATCCGTTTGGAACAAAAACTGTTTTATTATCTGCAGTTAAAACAGTTGTGTTAAAAACACCTTGCTCGGTAACAACACCCGTTATGCCTTGCGCTTCTATCATATCACCCACTTTAAAGGGTTTGAATATTAACATCATCACCCCTCCTGCAAAATTTCCAAGTGTACCATTTAATGCTGAACCAATGGCAACGCCGGCGCCCACAATTAATGCACTAAACGCTGTAGTATCAACTCCTAAAATCCCTGCAATTGAAACAAAAAGTAAAATAGTTAAGGTAACGCTTACTAAAGAAAGTAGAAAAGTTTCTAAAGAAGGATCATAATCTTTGGCTAATAATATTTTTCTTGTGATAGCTACTATTTTACTTATAATCCATTTACCAATAATAAAAAGCAAAATGGCACCAACTATTTTGGGTGCAAATGATACAGCAAAATCCTTCAATTTATCAACATATGAAAAAGTTGTTGATGCAACCTTTGTAGCTTCATTGGTTACAGTAGTTGTAATTTGTAATAAGGTCATGAATAATAGTTTATTTTGTGAGAGCCAAATATAATAAAAATATATTACTTAGGAAATCTCTCAAGCTATAATAAATACTCCTATTTTTACCAATAAATCAAAGCAATTTGTCTATACAAACTTTATTAATAACGCCTCCTTTCACTCAGCTAAATACACCTTATCCGGCTACGGCCTATCTGAAAGGATTTCTTAATACTAAAGGTTTCTCATCGTTTCAAATTGATTTAGGTATTGAAGTGATTTTGAATATTCTTTCTCAATCAACACTAAATGAAATTTTTAGTTTGGTTGAAACAAAATCTAATCTTACAAATAATGCTCAAAGAATATTATCGCTTAAACAAGCCTATCTCGAATCAATTGATCATGTCATATTATTTTTACAAGGTAAGAATCCCACATTAGCGCATCGTATTTGTATAGGTGATTTTTTACCTAAAGCTTCTCGATTTGATCAACTAAATGATACTGTTTGGGCTTTTGGCACAATGGGTATTCATGATCAAGCAAAGTATATTGCTACATTATATCTTGAAGATATTGCTGACTTAATTAAAGAATGTGTTGACGAACATTTTGGCTTTAGCAGATACGCTGAACGACTTGGGCGATCAGCTAATTCGTTTGATGAATTAAATTCTTCTTTACAAAATGAATTGACATTTGTTGATAAAATAACATTGAAAATTTTAGATGAAAGAATACAATTTACCCAACCTAAATTAGTTGCCTTCACTGTACCTTTCCCAGGTAATTTATATAGCGCTTTTAGATGTGCTCAATATTTGAAAAGCCATTATCCTGAAATTAAAATTGCCATGGGTGGCGGTTTCCCTAATACCGAATTACGTTCATTAAGTGATACTCGTGTATTTGAATATTTTGATTTTATTACATTAGATGATGGTGAAGCACCCATTGAACATTTAGTAGAATTGATTGAGGGTAAACGAGAAATTGAATTGCTGAAAAGAACATTTACATTGATTGATGGGAAAGTCAATTATATCAACTTTAGTTTGCAACGTGATTATAAACAAGCTGAATTGGGAACACCAGATTATGCTGATCTTTTGTTAGATCAATATATTTCGATTATCGAAATTATGAATCCAATGCATCGATTATGGAATGATGGTCGTTGGAACAAACTCACAATGGCTCATGGTTGTTATTGGGGCAAATGCACCTTCTGCGATATCTCTCTTGATTATATAAAAACGTACGAACCTATTACTGCCAATTTAATTTGCGACAGAATGGAAGAGTTGATGAAAAATACAGGAGAAAACGGTTTTCATTTTGTAGATGAAGCTGCTCCACCTGCCTTAATGAGGGCAGTTGCACTTGAAATTATTCACAGAAAAATGATTGTTTCATGGTGGACAAATATTCGTTTCGAAAAAAGCTTTACAAGAGATCTTTGTCTATTATTAAAAGCTTCGGGGTGTATTGGTGTTTCTGGCGGATTGGAAGTTGCCTCAGATCGTTTGCTTCAACTCATTAATAAAGGTGTTAGTGTTTCGCAAGTTGCTATTGTAATGAAAAATTTTACCTTGTCGGGCATAATGGTGCATGCTTATTTAATGTATGGATTCCCAACCCAAACCGCGCAAGAAACAATTGATTCATTAGAGATGGTAAGACAGATGTTTAAATCTGGTATTCTCAAATCAGGATTTTGGCATCAATTTGCGATGACTGCCCATAGCCCTATTGGGTTAGACCCTGAAAAGTACTTTGTAAAAAATGAAAACCAAACACTTGGA
Source organism: Chitinophagaceae bacterium (assembly GCA_035388625.1). Classification (GTDB taxonomy): domain Bacteria; phylum Bacteroidota; class Bacteroidia; order Chitinophagales; family Chitinophagaceae; genus OLB11. The sequence goes on from DAOOQH010000026.1 coordinate 13,360, forward strand.
ACTTTTGCCAATAACGATTTAGTGCATACTGACCCCAAAGGAACTCACCATGAATTGTTTAGTTTTGGATTAAAAAAATCATTATTCAATTATATGCATGGCATCGGTTTTGATGATCCATTGCAGCATTGGTTTGAACATAAAACGCCAAAGACTTCAGTGGATTCAAATTATATTCAACAAGTTCTAGAACATGATGCGATCACCAATCATGCACCTAATGCCAAAGTAATTTGGATAGGAAATTTACCATCGATAGACTTTTTTGTAAAATCGAAAAAAGGTCAACAATGGGAAATGGCTTCATTAAAATTTTCGACAAAGAGTGAAGATCTAGTAATGAATTTAAGTAAGCTAGAAGGTGAATGGGTCTATAACTTACTGACGAATAAATTTGATAGTCATGATAAAGCCTTAAGTTTTCAAGATCTTGTAAAAGATTATGATGAATTTGGACTTGAGGATTTTGATTTGTTTTGGTACAATAAACCTTTTAATTCAATACATAAAGCAGGACTGCTTGTGATTTAAAATTTATTGAGGTTGACAATTGGGATTAATGTTTTATGGTCAGCGCAATTATTGTATTAACAAGAATTGTCAATAATTTGAACCTAATTGATTATGCATCCACTCATCTAGGTTTTTGTAGAGTGTTGATTATAGACAGCTTTCAATTGATTAGAATGGATAACCTAATGCGAAATTCCACAATCCACTATTATATTTGAGTTGTTCAAAAGTAAAGCCACCATTTGAAGTTACAGTTGGATCTTTGATAGGATAACCTAAATCAACTCGAAAAACAAAGAATGAAAAATCTAATCGAAGCCCTACTCCACTTGCAATGGCAATATCTTGCCAAAAATAATCTGGGTCAAATTCACCGCCTTTAACATTGCTATTTTTATTCATCAACCAGATATTACCCGCATCAACAAAGGCTGCACCTTTTAAATTAATGGCACCAGAAAATAGTTTTAAAAGATTAAATCTATATTCTGAATTGACTTCAAATTTGATATCACCAGTTCTGTCAATAATTGCAAATCCAGATTGATAGGAAGTATCTTGAGATCTTCCTGGACCGAGATTTCGTGATTGCCAACCTCTATTACTGAAAGCACCTCCAGCCGAAAATTGTTTGATATAAGGAAGTGTTGCCGATTTGCCAAAAGGAACGCCAACACCAAGCATTACCCGATTAACCCATTGCGATTTTCTGCGATTCAAATACTTTCGATAATCGATGTCAGCTTTCACATAATGCGCAATATCTTTGATTGTATCCTTTGTAACTGCATTATAAATCGTATTAATCCCTTTTAATAAAGTACCCGCTTCTTCAAGTCCAATTTTAATGGATGAGAAATCAGAAAAACTATTCTTTGGTTTACTTCTATACTCAAACAACATATTTTCACCTTGAATCACATTATTTGAGAAAGTGTTTTTTAAATATGAATTGACTTCTCTTTTAGCTCTAAACTCATCACTTAAATATTTGTCAGGCACCTGAGTCACAGTTAAAAAAATGGGATTTACTTTCCAGTTTTTCTGTTGCGTTTCTTGCCATGTATATCCAAAACTTCCTGACACATTGATAATCGTATAGTTTTTAATTCGCTGAATAAAATTATAATTCGCCCCTAAAATCGTATAAGGCATATTCTTTTTACTAAAAAGCTTTTGATTTACTGGAACTATAAATTTCGGGAAAGTAAGATTACTACTGAGATTAACATTATTCCCAGATTGATAGAATTTTTTTGTACCCGTTAAAAACTCATCATTTCTAAATTCAGTTGAATAGGATGCCCTAATTGAAAGCAGATTAGCACCATGAGCTAAATTCTTGTTTCTAAAAGTGATTCCAAATCCAGTTCCAAGTAAATAATCACCATCACTTGTGCTGATATCAAATAAACCTACAAGATCCATTTTAGGCGAAGTATTTAATGTGATGATACAATTGAGTTTACCAGCACTATCTTTTATTTTATCATATTGAATGGATACTAATTGAAATATGCCTAATTGATTTAATCGATTAATGGTAATTTCATAATCTTTCGTATTGTAAATATCACCTTTATGAATAAAAATATTTCTAGCTATAACCTTCCGATTAACTGGCAGCTCAGAATATGTAAATTCAACATCATCTAAAATATTAGTTTGAACTGGTAAATTAATTTCATTCTCCTTTTTAATGGTATTGATTATCACCTTAACATGTTGAATAGAATATAACTGACCATATGTTGAGTCTCTTGATCTTTCCAAATGCAAATTCACATCAATCGTTGTATTTTCTTTCTTTGAAGTATAATTGGCCGCTTGTGAAAACGGATCATCAAGTAAACTCTTTATTTGTTCCTTATTTGTTGTATCAATCGTAAATGAAATATTATCTGATTTAAAATCATAATAACCTTTGTTTCGTATTATCTTATACAAACGCTCTCGCTCTAAGCCACAATTTATTTTGGTATAATTTTGACCAGGCACTAATATACTTTCATCTGCGTTACTTCGTATAATTTCAAGAATATCTAAATTTTCTGAGTAAGTTTTAACTTTTCCAATGGTATAGTTTTTTCCGGCATCAATTCGATAAGTGACAACGGCGGTCTTATTTTTATTCGCTTGAATTTCATAGTCAACCTTAGCATAAAAATAGCCTAAGTTCTCCATGTATTGTCTCATAAACTGTTGCGAACGCATAACCAAATTGGTATCGAGCAATGAAGGTTTCTCCACCTTATGCTTTAGTATTTTAGGATGGGTAGGTGTTTTTTCATACTTCGAAAAATTATTATTATACTTCCATAATTTATATTTAGGCATAAATCCTAAATCAAAAATATGTGTATTAGCTTGCGGATAGGCTAACGACAAAATCACACTTTCAGTTTCTCCTTTGTATTTGATTGGTTTTTCTGTTTTTAAAACGAGTTTGTTTTCAACGAGCAAAGTTTGATTTTGCGCCAAGTGTTTGGTATAATTGCATGAGAATAAATTCATACAACAAAGAAGTCCTATACTCAGTTGGAAACAATATTTAAGAGGACGATACACTAATACGATAAGGAAATGATTACAAAGGCGCAAGTTAAACATATTCAATCATTAGATGATAAAAAATATCGTTCAACACATCAATTATTTGTAGTAGAAGGTACAAAAATGGTGAATGAGTTATTGAATTCAAAATTCAAAATAAAAACGCTATATGCCGTTTCTGATTGGCTTAATACTAATCAGATTGATTCGCATGATTTTGAAATAGTTGAAGTAGAAGATTTTGAATTGGCTCGAATAAGTTCATTAAAAACGCCTAATCAAGTATTGGCTATTGTTCATTTGCCAAACAATTCAACACAATCAACTAGGTTGGCCATCTTATTAGATGGTCTGCAAGATCCTGGCAATTTAGGTTCCATTATTCGTATTGCAGATTGGTATCATATTTCAACAATTTATTGTAGCGAAAATTGTGCAGATGCTTACAATTCAAAAGTAATTCAAGCAAGCATGGGTAGTGTATTTAGAATCAATATTGTAAAATGCGACCTTCTAAGTTTGCTTGAAACTTATCCAGATATTCCATCTTATGCCTGTGTTCTTGATGGAAAAGATATTAATTCGTTTCCAAAAATACAAGAAGGTTTTATTATCATTGGTAATGAATCAAAAGGTATTCAAGATTCAATTATATCAAGGGTTAAACATAAAGTAACCATATTGCCAAAAGGCGGTGCAGAAAGTTTGAATGCCGCTGTAGCAACAGGAATTATTTGTCATTGCATGTTATCCTGAAGTTATTCTATATTTGCAACTAAACTAAAAAGCTACCTCTAAAGTCAGAGGCCAAAATTTAAAAACATGAAAAAGATATCATTATTCGCATTTGCACTAATTTTAAGTCTACAAACTTTTGCTGGTTGGAAAAGTGGAATGCTCAGATTAAAACATGAAATGGGTAGAAGCATTTCAGTAACCGTAGACGGCAGAAAATACAATAAAATTGGTCGTTCAATTACAGTAAGCGACTTGCCTCCTGGTAATCATAAAATCAAAGTTTACAAATACAATACAAATGGCTATGGATATGCAAATGGTATTTTAATTTATCAAGGCAATATTATGGTTAAGCCTGGTCGAATATATTATGGTATTGTTTCGAATAAAGGTTTAGACCTTGAAGAAAATTGCTGCATTGACGATTATGGACGTTGGAACAATAATGACAATTGGAATGATGAAGATGATTTAAATAATCCAACTCGAGACCATGATGATAACTGGAACAATAATAATCAATGGAATCATGACCGTGATAATGATAATTATACCGATAATACTTGGAATACCTATAATGGCCAAATGAGTGAAGGTCGATTTAACCAATTGATGGAACAAGTAAATAAAGCCTCTTTTGAAACATCAAAAGAAAGTGTAGCTAAACAAGCCTTAAAATCAAACAAAATAACTTGCAGTCAACTAGTGCGATTATTAAATGAATTTAGTTTCGAAAGCACTCGACTTCAGTTGGCAAAAGACGCTTATAAAAATGTGGTTGATAAAAATAATTATTACTTAGTCAATGATGTATTCACATTTCAAAGTTCAAAAGATGATTTGCTTGAATTTTTAAATAAAATGGGAAGATAGAATAAACAAAATTTAATTCTAAAAGAGGTTGTCTTAAAATAGCAGCCTCTTTTTTTTGTCTATTTTATTTTATATCAATTTGCATTGGCAATATAGTTTGAATTCTATTTTGTTGTTCTCTTGCCGATTTTAATTCACGATAAATTTTATAATCTTCACCTAGTAATCGTTTTGTGATTGCTTCTTCTTTTTTCTTACCAGAAATCATCGAAAGTAGTTCTTCAAATTCATCAGTTGGTGTTGGATATTCAACAATTTTAAACTCTTTAAGCTTAGCCAAACTTGCCACACTTTGAACAGCACGATCTTTATTTCCAAAGGCATCAATTAAATTAATTTCCTTTGCAAGTTTACCACTATACACATGACCTTGGGCTAATTCTTCAACTTTTTCCATACTTAATTTTCGAGCAGTTGAAACGCGAGTTTTAAATAGTTTATAAGTGGAATCTAAATAAGATTGAATCCAATTACGTTCTAAATCAGTCATCGGTCTTGTCATATTAGGGAAGTCAGCATATTGTCCTGTCTTTACATTATCGAACGTGATTCCAATTTTATTCTTCATCATATTTTCAATATTAAACATAACGCCAACTACACCAATTGAACCAGTTAGTGTGGTTTGTTCAGCAAAAATACTGTCGCCAGCGCATGCAATATAGTAACCTCCGCTTGCTGCATAATCGCCCATGCTAATCACAATAGGTTTTTTCCTTTTTAATTGCATTAATTCATGATAAATATTTTCGCTAGCCAATGCACTTCCACCAGGTGAGTTAACCCGCAATACCAATGCTTTGATTGATTTGTCATCTTTAATTTTCCGAATAGTTTTTATTATTGTTTTAGAATAAATACCATCCTCACCTTCTCCATCATGAATTTCACCATCTGCATAAAGAATGGCTATTTTATCTTTCGCCTTTGAATTTGTTTTAATATTATCGGCGTATTCCGATATTGTCACAAAATTTATTTTATCGTCCTCCTTTAATGAAAGTTTGCTTTTAATAATTTGATCAACTGAATCTGAAAATACTAGTCCATCAATAAATTTATTATTCACAGCGTCTTGAGGAAATTTAATTGCGCCATCATTTGCCATCTTAGCTAAAGCTGCAGTATCAATCAAAGTTCTTTTGGAAATAGTTTGTAAAAATTCACTATACATATCATTCAGCAAAACACTTAATTGATATCGGTTTGGATCACTAAATTTTTCTAATTTAAATGGTTCGTAAGCGCCTTTATACTGTCCACAATGAAAGGCTTCGGATGTTACACCTAATTTATCCATGGCTCCCTTAAAAAAAGTACCAGTTATTGACAGTCCAGTGAACTCAATTGCACCTGAAGGGTTTAAATAGATTTTATCAGAAACTGATGAGATATAATATGATTTTTGATCAGAAATTTCGCCATAAGAAATGATGAATTTTTTGCTTAGCTTAAAATCAACAAGTGCGTCCTTAATTTCTTTTAATGAGGCCCATCCGCTATTACAAATACCTGTTTTAATGAAGATCCCTTTAATTTTATCATCACTTTCAGCCGACTGAATTGATTTTAAAATATCATTTAATCCAACCGATTTTGTATCCTCACCACTTAAAACAGCCAATGAGTTTTCTTTTCCTTGTTCACCAAAACTTTCAGTCAGATCTAAGTAAAGAATTGATTTTGGTTCTATCTCAGATTTTTCATCACTTCCAAACGACATTCCTGCAATAATGCCAGTAAATGAAATGAAAATGATAAAGAAAAATAATAGAAGAGCCAGTAAACAAGCGAATAATATTTTAAGGAATTGTTTCATGTTTTTTTTCAATATTTGTAGCGAAAGTAATAAAAAGCAATGTTTAGCATAAATAATAAATTATGAATGGTATCTATTTGATTATAGGTGGTAATATGGGAAATCGACTTGAGCTCATTCAAACCTGTAAGGAAGAAATTAAGTCGGAGATTGGATCCATTCTTCAAACATCTCTTATTTATGAAACAAAGGCTTGGGGCAAAGAAGATGAACCCGATTATTTAAACCAAGTATTGTATGTTGAAAGCCCAAAATCAAGTTTTGACATCTTAGCAACTTGTTTAAAAATTGAAAAAAAATTAGGGAGAACTAGGAACAAGAAATGGGAATCACGATTGATAGATATTGATATTTTATATTTTAATCATGAAATTATCAACCTTCCAAATTTAAAAATACCTCATCCTCATCTTCACCAACGAAAATTTGTATTGGTTCCATTAAATGAAATAGCGCCAGATTTTATTCATCCAATATTGAAACAGACAACTACTCAGCTTTTAATCCATTGTGATGATGAATTGGAAGTTAATTTAATGATGGGTGAATAAGTATCTCAAATCTAATCTGATTGAGCTTATTTATTATTTTTGATAACGGTAATGTCCAATAATACGATACTCAAATAAACAATCTTGCATTACTTGTCCACTTCCAATATTATGCACAAGTTGAAATCGCTTTCCATCAGCTGAAAGTTTGTGTGTCATTAGCCCAATATGTGTAATGCCTCCACCAAGATCCCAACATACAATATCACCTGGTAGATAATCCATCGGATTTTTTGTGATCGCTTTAACTTGACCATGTCGAGTAAAAAATACCATTAAATTTGGCACTCTTCGGTGGTCAATATTTTTATCTGGATAAGATAATCCCCATCTTCTTGGATATTTACTAAAATTTGCAACCATGTCTTCATGCACTTCTTTTTGTAAATCAATACCTAGTTTTCGATAAGCCCTTATTATCACATCAGTGCAAACACCCTTATTTGGCGGAATATCTCCATTGGGATATGAAATGGTGAAATATTGAGGATCGTATAACACCTTTTGATGAGTTAGTTCCAACGCTGAATTCGATAATTGAAGATAGAAATTTTTACCTGCGTAAACTTGACTATTAAATAAGATAAAAAGAAGGGTAATTAAATTGAGTCTCATAATTGTTCGATTTGAGAGCATTTGATGTGAATGCGTGAAAAATTCCACAGATATCTTAAAAATATTTTCGATGATAGAATAAAATCAAAATTTGTTTAAAAGGATGAGACCAATCGTATTTATTCATCACAGTCTGTAAAGATTGTTTGAGTTCTAGGTAGTTGAAGGCTTGGAATTAGCACGTTGACTAAATTCAATAACTGGATTTTAAGTTGAGTGAATAAAGAAATCAGACTATATTGACTTCT
>DAOOQH010000027.1:0-21012 GCA_035388625.1 Chitinophagaceae bacterium
TGAATCACTCACTTTCGTTTTTAATACCTCAATTAATTGGTCAATATCTGATTGATGAATGGATAATAATTCTAAACGTTGAGATAAAGCTTTGTCAAATGACAATTCACCCTCCATTGCTTGTCGAGTTATTTCAATAATTGAAGCTTCAATGTTTGATTTATTATTATTCCCATTCAATACAATATTCGCTAATTCATCAAGCGCTTCAACCTTCGTAAATGTGCTATCGAAGTCAATGATAAATTTTGTTTGATGATCTGTCATTGTAGAAAATTAAAATATTTTACCAGGATTTAATATCCCTTTAGGATCAAAAACTGATTTTATTTTTCTCATTAGTTCTAAATTGATTTCATCTAATACCAATGACATAAATTCTTTTTGTACCAACCCAATACCATGTTCGCCACTGATTGTTCCTCCAAGCGATTTGCAAAGAAGGAAAATTTCTTTAATCGCTTCCTTTACATCTGTTTGCCAAAATAAATCGCTGTGATCATCTTTTAAAATATTGACATGTAGATTGCCATCTCCAGCATGTCCGTAACATACAGTTCGTACATGATACCGCGATGCAATTTCTTTTACTCCATTAAATAATTTAGGCAGTTCGCCTCTTGGCACCACTGTATCCTCTTCTTTATAAGTATTATTATGTTTTGTCGATTCGCCAATGGTACGGCGTAATTTCCAGAAATACTCTTTTTGTTCGGTACTATAAGCAATGAGTGTATCTGCACATTCGAAGGTGGTTAACACCTCCGATATTTTTTCACATTCCATCATAATCCTATCTTCATCATTGCCATCTACTTCAATTAATAAATAGGCTTCTATTCCTTCATTAATTTCAAATGCAAGTCCTGTAAATGCACTCGATAATCGAAAACCATCAGGTTCAATAAACTCACAAACTGATGGCGAACATCCTGCCATAAATATACCTGCCACTGCTTCGCATGCCTTTACTGGACTTTTAAATGAAGCCAATAAAAGCATATTTTTATTCGGATAGGCAATAAGCTTCAATACAATTTTTGTCACAATACCCAAGGTGCCTTCACTGCCTATCATTAAATGAGTTAGGTTATATCCTGTTGAGTATTTTAGTGTGTTGGCGCCTGTCCAAATTATTTCACCTGTTGGTAAAACGACTTCTAAATTTAATATATAATCTCTTGTAGTGCCATATTTTAATGCTCTTGGTCCGCCACTTGCATGCGCTACATTACCTCCTAAATAACACGACCCTTTACTTGCTGGGTCAGGCGGATAAAATAATCCTTCCTGAATAACGGCTTGTTGTAATTCTTCATTAATAACACCACATTCAACAGTGGCTTGGAAATTTACTTTATCTATCTTAAGTATTTTATTTAAACGTTCAGTGCTTAATATAATTCCACCATGAATTGGTAATGCGCCGCCACTTAAGCCAGTACCTGCCCCACGAGGTGTGACACAAATATTTTTTTCAAAGCAATATTTCATGATGATTGAAATTTCACTCGAATTGGCTGGTAGTAAAACAAGTTGAGGTTGATACTTTAAATCCTCGGTATGATCATGCGAATATTTTTCACAATCTATTTCTTGGGTGAATACAAAGGAAGATCCAATTTGTTGTTCAAAAAAAATGATATCCTCCGATTGTATTGGGCTAAACAACATGTAAAATAATTAGATTGCAAATATAATGAGTCAATACGCTATTTTTTAAAGTAATGATGTATTGTTGTGCACGATTTAAGGACTTTTTCAACTATTTTTTATTTATACTCATAATTTATTCCTTCCACAAAAAAGGAAATAAAATGATGGATAAAACGATTACCAGAATATCTAAAGCAATAAGGACGAAGAAAAACTTCCACCAACCAATAACTAACATTGTCATAAATAAAGGCTTAGATAAATCGGCTAATAAAATAAGTTGTGGCACCACCAAAGGAAATCCTAATATCGCTATCAGTGCAGAATTGCCTCCCGCCTTGCTGGCGATGGCTGATAATAATGTAAATAAGAGAGAAAGACTCAAGCCGCCAACAACCACCATCAATAAAAATTTTGAAAAATTCATGATTGGATTGCCAAGTAAAACAGCAAAAAGAAAAAAGCTGATCAAGCTCATCGCCATCATCAACACCACATTATAAATGAGTTTTGAAATGATAATCTCTTTAGGATGATGAACTGTATAATAATAAATATTTCTGTTTTTGTGTTCTTGTAAAAAACTTTTTGCAACAGCATTTACAGAAACGAATAGAAGGATGATCCAAAATAGGGTATTCCAAACTTCCGATTCTGGTTTTTCTTGCATCACATTGATTGCAAAAATTGCACTACAGAGATAGAGCAGTAATCCATATATTGAGTATTTCTGCCTCCATTCAAGAAGTAAATCTTTCTCAATAAGTTTAGCAATTCGTTTGAACATGGGCTGAAATGGAGTATCAAATAGGGCGTAAGATAATATTCAAATTTTTAGTGTGAACAAATAATATTGAATCAACTACCAACTTGATTTGAACGACTTTTTAAATTTATCGAACCTCACTGTTTTATGTTGATTTGTTGCAATATAAGTCAACATCATTTCAATTGTGGGTACATCTAAATATCCAGGCAGTGGCATTGGGTTCACAAACAATTCGTCAAAAAATATGGTGGTAGGATAACTCAACTCATTTTGCATTAATTCAGCAGCCAAGGCATTGACTTTACTTTTTTCGATGCGACCATACTTTTTATCTTTAAATAAAATACTATCAGCTGTTTCTGCATCAAAATGAATGGCATAAAAGTTTTCGTTGATATAATTGATTACTTTTTGATTTGAAAACGTTTTTTTATCCATCACTTTACACCATCCACACCAATCAGTATAAATATCAATAAATACTTTTTTAGGATTTTCCTTCATTTTTGCCTGTGCCTCTTCGAAACTTAACCATTGAATGCCATTGATTTTTTTTTGTTTAATCGGTTTGCCTGATTTTTGTGCATTCACAGCAAGGGCTAGCATACAAAAAGTCAAACTTATAATAAGGTATTTCATTTTATAATAGTGTTTAGTAAATTGCTTTTGTAGATTTACAATTTGCAATCCAACAAAAATAGTCAGAATTATTAGAATGAGAAAAATAGCAATAGGAATTACAGGCGCCTCTGGATCAATTTATGCTAAAGTTTTATTAGAAAAATTGAAAGCAATTCAAGACATTGAACTTGCTTTAGTAATGAGTGATAATGCAAAGGATGTTTGGAAATTTGAACTTCAAAATGAAGATTATCTCAATCTAAATATAAAAATGTATAGCGCTAAAGATTATTTTGCACCCTTTGCAAGTGGAAGTAGTAGTTTTGAAGCTCTTGTGATTGTTCCTTGTAGTATGGGCACCTTAGGAAGGATTGCGAATGGCATGAGTGATAATTTAATCACACGTGCTGCTGATGTGATGTTAAAGGAGAGAAGAAAATTAATTTGTATGGTTCGAGACACACCTTATAACCTAATTCATATTGAGAATATGAAAAAGGTAACTGAAGCTGGTGGTATTATTTGTCCGGCTTCACCTTCGTTTTACAGTTTGCCAAAATCATTTGATGAACTTGCTGCAACCGTTGTTGACAGAGTGATTGGCTTACTAGGTTTATCTATTAATACTTATCGTTGGAGTGAATAATTATGATTGATATTTTAGAAATTTATACAGATGGATCTTCACGTGGAAATCCCGGAAGAGGAGGTTACGGTATTGTATTAAAGTGGAAAAATACCCGTAAAGAAATAAGCGCAGGCTATAGATTAACCACCAATAATCGAATGGAATTGTTGGCCGTTATTGTGGCACTTGAATCGCTCACACGAAAAAATATTCGTATCCGAATTACAACCGATAGTAAATATGTGGTAGATGCAGTTGAAAAAAAATGGGTATTCGGATGGGTAAAAAAACAATTTAAAGGCAAAAAGAACAAGGACCTTTGGTTGCGATTTTTAGAAATTTATAAACAGCATTCAATTACCTTTCATTGGGTGAAAGGTCATGCTACACATGCCGAAAATAATCGGTGCGACCAATTGGCAACGGAGGCTGCAGATGGAAATCATTTACTCATCGATCAATGGTATGAAGAAAATGTTGATCAAGATAATACCTTAGATTTATAATCTAATCAATTCTTTAATTGAATAAGAAAAGTGTATATACGGATGCAAATTAATGATCAGTTGCTGGTTGTTCTTGCGTCATTTCTTTTTCTTTCTTTCTAGCATCCAGCATTTCTTTTTCCTTTTTTAGTTGTTCTTCGGTCGGTTCAACCGTAGTAAGAATAAAATCTGTAATCACTTTTTTACCCCCAACATAAATCGAAAAAGTACCATTTGGTAATGTGCTCAACATAAAACTTCCTTCGGCACTTGATACAACTGCATATTCTTGATTATCTGCATTTTTAAATACGACTTTTCTGCAAGCGGCTGCATTTTTGGCCTGTTTTACTTTAGTTGGTTCATCGTTTGCAACACTTTCAATTTCTTTTGCTGCATCCTGACTTAATATCACTCTTCCTGCAACGGTGCAATTATCGCATCCTCTTACTTTTGGTGTTTTTGTTCCACGAGCAGTCACCTCAATGCCTCCTTTACTCGAAGGGTCGATTTGTATTTCAATAAAAGTGATATTAATATTATCTGGTCCACTCGGTATTTTGTGAGTGGTTTGTGTTGGTCCTCCAAATTTTGTTCGCTCTCTCGGTTTCATAAATCGTTTACCAGTTGGATCGATGGCCACTTGCGAAAAACTAGAAAAGGTGATGGCAGAAAAAAGAACTGTGATTAAGATGGTATTCAATTTCATTTTCAAATTATTTTTAGAGGCTAAAGGTAAATTATTTTATAAATCAGATAAAATTATTTTGCCAATCATATAATTTTTGTTTGGCTCACGGATAAAAGAGGGTATAGGATTAAGTCTATAAATGCTTGGGCGTAAAATACTCAGCTGAATTGATATAAGATTAACTTATTTTATTTAGAACCAGATTTTAACTCATCCATAAAATATTTAAATGGAACCCAAAGCATGCCAAAGCATTCACCCTGTTCTTTATCTAAGTGTTTATGATGCATTTTATGCGCTCTTCTAATGGCTCTTAAATAGGGTGTATTTGAATTTCGAAACATCTTAAAACGTTGATGAATAAAAATATCATGCACCATAAAATAAGCGAGTCCATATAATGTAATACCAATACCCGTCCAAAAAGCATATCCAAATCCATTCAAGCTACTCCACATAATTAAACACGCAGCTGGCAAACCAAAAATGAGGAAATAAAAATCATTTTTTTCGAAAAAGCCTGAATGGTCTTTTTCATGATGATCATGATGTAAAAACCAAAGAAATCCGTGCATGATATATTTGTGTGTAAACCAGGCAACACATTCCATTGCAATAAATGCACCTATAACTGTGAGTGTGTAAAAGAGCCAATTGTTCATGATACTATATTTTTAAAATAATTTGAAGATCTAAATTTTTCAGCTACCGAAGTCAAGCAAATTTTAAACCAAACGGTATACTTTTCGGGATTTAATTCCATGTCAATTTGTAAATTTTCTAATGATATATATTGAAAATCTGCAACTTCATGTGTATTTATTTTCGGCATCTCATCCGTCATGCCAATCAATACATGATCAAATTCGTGTTCAATTAAATCATTATCTAATGCTTCATGATAAATGAATGAATGAATTTCTTGGAGGTCGGTAGCTATTCCCATTTCTTCATGAAGCCGTCTATTTGCCGCTGTTAAAATATTTTCATCAATATAGGGGTGACTACAACAAGTATTCGACCATAAACCTGCTGAATGATATTTGTCGAAAGCACGTTGTTGAAGTAATAACTCACCCTGTGTATTAAAAATAAAAACCGAAAATGCGCGATGAAGCAATCCTTTTTGATGGGCTTCAAGTTTCGGCATTGTGCCTATCTCTTGATCTTGTTCATTCACTAGTATAACTAAATCATTCATGCGAGTGTCTTTATAATTGATTTAATTTAAGTCGAATAATTGATTGAAAAAGAAGACCGATTTTGTTGATGTCAGGAATTCTAATTCTCGTCATCATCACTTTTTCGGCCGGTGTGTTTTTTATCTTTCTAAATAATTTTAAATAATAGATATAGGCTAAATAAACACCAAGTTTTGAACAGGAAGGCAAACCTTTAATACCTTCAAGAGCTGCATTGAAATCTTTTTCAATATCCAATTGAATTTTATCTTTATCGCTTTTTGAAAAATGTTCAAAATCTATATCTGGAAAATAAGTTCTGCCCAGAATATGATAATCAGCTTTTAAATCTCTTAAGAAATTTACTTTTTGAAACGCAGCTCCTAATTTCATCGCTGATGGCCGCAAATTTTCATACACAGTTTGATCACCTTCGGTAAAAACACGTAAGCACATCAAACCAACCACCTCAGCAGATCCTACAATATATTGAGCATAGGATTCAGGATCATGTTGGTCTTGCTCTAAATCCATTTCCATACTTTTTAAAAAAGTATCAATCAAATGCCATTCAATATTAAAAGTATGAACAGCATGTTGAAAGCTATTAAGGATGGGATTTAAACTAATTTTTTTATCTAAGGCATCAACAGTGTCTTCACGAAATTTTTTAAGTAGATATTGCTTATCAAATTCATGAAAACTATCAACTATTTCGTCAGCTAATCGCACAAAACCATAAATGCCATAAATTGGATTATGTAGTTTTCTTCCTAAAAAATATATACCCAGCGAGAAACTTGTACTGTATTCCCGGGTAACGGTTTTACTGCACATGGAAGAGACTGAGTCAAAAAGTTCTTTCATTTAATTATCTATTTAGATAGTTTGTTAATTCGATGGCAGCAATTTGTCCAGATATAATTGAAGGCGGTACACCAGGTCCTGGGACGGTAAGTTGTCCTGCAAAAAATAAATTGCTAACTTTTTTGCTTTTCATTTTGGGTTTAAAAATAGCAGTCTGAAACAAAGTATTAGCCAATCCATACGCATTTCCTTTGTATGCATTATAATTACTTTTAAAATCAGTAACAGAATAACTACGTTTGTAAATCACATGATTTTTTATATCCTCTCCAGCAAAAGCTTCTAGCCGTTTCATGATCAAATCATAATAGTGATTTGTATTCGATTCTGAGTCTTCTAACCCTGCGGCAATAGGAATCAAAACAAATAAATTTTCGTGACCAATTGGTGCTACGGAAGGGTCGGTTTTAGATGGACAGCAGACATAAAATAGTGGTTTTTCAGGCCATTTTTTGGTGATATAAATCTCCTTGGAATGTTCGCCAAAATCCTCATCGAAAAATAAATTGTGGTGATTTAATTTTTCTATTCGTTTATTAATACCCAAGTAAAATATAAGTGATGAAGGTGCAAAGGTTTTCTTTTCCCAATAAGCCTCATCATAATTTCGATATTCTTTTGTCAAGAGTTTAGATTCAACATGATGATAATCGGCACCTGCAATCACAGCGTCTACTTTAAATCTTTCCTGTTGACTTTGCAATGAACTTGCTTTGCCATTGCTAATTTCAATATGGTCGATGGGGTGTGAAAGATGAAATTGAACGCCAGAATTTCGAGCAATGGTTTCAAACGATTTAACCACTTCGCCAAATCCTCCCATTGGATAAAAAGTACCTTGTTTAAGTCCAGCATGATTCATTAAACTGTATAACGCAGGTGTGTCTTTGGGCATAGCACCTAAAAAAAGTACAGGGAATTCAAGTATGGCTTGTATTCTTGGATCTTTAAAGAACTTTCGAACATGATCGCTAAATGATGAAAAGACTTGAAGTTTCATAACATCAAGTAAAAGTTGAATACTCACTAATTCTTTAATTGAATGACCTGGCTTATAAACCAAATCCTTCATACCAACTTTGTATTTGTAGGCAGCTTGATCAAGAAACTTGACTAGTTGTGAGGCACTTCCTTTTTCAATAGATTCAAATAAACTGCAGAGTTCATCAAAATCTGCGGGAATATCATAAAATTCATCTTTACTAAAAATGACTTTAAAACCAGGGTCTAATTTTATAAGTTGATAAAAATCGGCCGTTGAACTGCCCATCATATTATAATATTTTTCAAAAACATCTGGCATCCAAAACCAACTAGGCCCTAGATCAAATAAAAATCCTTGGGCTTCAAAATGTCTTGCTCTTCCACCGAGTGTGCTATTTTTTTCAAATAGATGTACATCATGTCCTTTAGAAGCTAAGATGGCAGCGGATGTTAATCCTGCAAAACCTGAGCCAATAACGCCTATACTTTTAACCTTATTTTTAATTTCTGTCATCTTTTAATTTAGTTCAATCCACGTTATAATTCACGAATATAGAATCCGCAAGTTTGAAAATTACTAATAAAAAATATAAGCAATCTTGTTTTGGGCAAATTTAATATAAACATTGCTTTCACAACCTTTATCAATTGAAACTTTGAGGTTTATTTAAGAAGAAATGAATTGAATTCAATCTTTATAATTTATCAGCAACATAACTTTGAAACATAATCAAATCAAGTGTTTTAGAATAATTTATGTTTTTCATAGAGATTTATATTTCAATTTTTGTTCAGTTATTCTATACTTTATAAGAAATATCAATCAATTCTAGCTTGTGTAATTATGCTTAGCTTAGAACTTTAAACTTCAATATTTTAATTATGTGATTAGAAATTCTTGGTGTAAATATGCATCATGAAATTTACTGTTTATTTCCTCTTTTTGATTCCACTTTTTTATTCTTGTTCAACTAAAAAAAAGGTTGCATTGATTGTAACCAATGCACATATTTATACAGTGAATGATTCAAGTCAAGTAGTCAATACAATGATTATTGATGAGGGTAAAATTATAGAACTAGGAGATAATCTTTTACTAAAGAAATATGATGCCACGAAGATACTCGATGTCAAAGGGCAATTTATCTATCCAGGTTTTATAGATGCTCATTGTCATTATACAGGGTATGCGATGGATGCGTATAAACTTAAACTTTTTGGAACGCAATCTTTTGATGAAGTGATTCAAAAACTGATTGATTTTTCTAAATCCAATAAGCGCGTTTGGATTGAGGGCACTGGATGGGATCAAAACGACTGGAAAAATAAAAACTTTCCCACTAAAGATACACTCGATACTTTGTTTCCAAACACGCCTGTTTTCTTGCTTCGAGTTGATGGTCATGCAGCTTTGCTAAATCAAAAAGCTTTAGATCTATCTGGTATTGACAACAATACAAAATTAGTTGGAGGCGAAATCGTTAAAAAAGATGGAAAATTAACAGGTATTATTATTGATAATGCAATTGAAATAGTTAGAAAGAAATTACCTGAACTAGAGAAAAAAGACGCAATCAATTATATACTAAAAGCACAGGATGAATTTTTTGAATTAGGATTAACAAGTGTTGTTGAAACTGGCATTACACATCAAGTGATGGAATGGATGAAAAAGTTAAATGAAGAAGATAAGTTGTTGCTTAAATCAACTTTTATGTTGATGGCAGATGATGAACATTTTTCAAGCTATTTGATTTCAAAGCCTTATAAAAATAAACGCATGCATATTGCTGGTTTTAAGGTTTTTGGAGATGGTGCATTAGGATCAAGAGGCGCATTTATGTTAGATGATTATTCAGATAGACATGGGCACAAAGGATCTATGCTTTTATCTTCTGATAGTTTATTAAAAATTGCACAGCTTGTTTATCAATCTAAATATCAACTCGCTGTGCATGCAATTGGAGATGCAGCAAATAGGGAGGTTCTTAAAATCTATGCCAAGACCTTGCTCTCTAAAAATGATAGAAGATGGCGCATTGAACATGCACAGGTTGTTGATCCAAATGATATTCATTTGTTTCGCGATTTTTCAATTATCCCTTCTGTACAACCATCCCATGCTATTAGTGATATGAAATGGGTTGAAGACAGAATAGAATATAAACGAATGTCTGGTGCGTATGCTTATCAGAACTTACTACAACAAAATAATTGGTTGCCACTTGGGACTGATTTTCCGGTAGAGAATTTAAATCCAATTCATACATTTTATGCGGCTGTATTTAGAAAGGATAAAGATGAATTGCCTCAATTAGGTTTTCAATTAGAAAATGCGCTTACAAGAGAAGAAGCCTTAAGAGGGATGACCATTTGGGCGGCAAAATCGGTCTTTGAAGAAGACGAAAAAGGAAGTCTCGAGAAAGGAAAGGCAGCAGATTTTGTTATACTAAGTGTTGATTTGCTGAACGCAAATGCGAAAGATATTTATAATGCTAAAATTAAATCGACTTATATTAATGGTAAAGAGGTTTATACTAGAAAAAAGTAAATTGTACTACCAATAAAAGGCATGCAATTTAAATTGCCCCTTACTATTGAGTTCTAGGGCAGGCATTGGAAACTTGATTTTTAAACCATTCAATATTTTTAATGCTTTTAATTTTCGACCCCGCCATTCAATTTTACTTAAATCAATATCTGGAGATAAATAAAATTGGCGAATACGAGGTATATCACGCCGATCGAAATTCGGTTGACCAAATTGATTGAGAACAATTTCGTTATTCTCATCACGCTGAATATTTTCAAATCCACCGTATAAGCCATCTGCACCATAACCCACCGCAATATTTAACCATTTTGGGAATTTGCTACTTTTTTTAAACGACCAAATATTGGCACTCAACCAATAAGTTTGGGCATTATAATCTTTTAAAATTCGTTCAAATGGGGTAGCTCCATATAAATTGTCGGCGCGTGCACGTAACGATGGTTCGTTATATTGATATCGATGTGTTGAAAATTTAAATTCAATGCGTTGTTCACCCCAAGCATATTCTTGTGAGGCATACAGTAATGATCCACTTGCATTTGCAGCCATATCAGCCAAACTAAATCCCCATTTTTTGCTATAGCCATCTAATATTTCAATCACACTTTCATAAGCTATTCCCATACCTGCGCCATAAATAGCGGCTCTTTTTCGTGGTATGCCCGACCATCGAAACAAACTAGAACTAAATTGTGCACCCCAATAGGCACTCCAAGCATGACCAACTTTATCAACTTGCATCCACTCTTTACTATCATTAAATAAATGAAATGATGATTTGGGATAATTCGCATACCATGCTTGATTTAAACCAACCATACTACCAATCCAAATAATGCCTTGTGCAGCGCATACTGTTGACACTCTTTTTTTATTGATAGTGTCAGCAGCTCTAAAAAAATTACTTACTTTTTTGTCTTGAGCGGAAGCAAACTGGCTAAGCAGGCATAATATGATGAAAATTTTCTTCAATGGATATGAACGCAAATATAGTAGAGATTTGTTATGTTAGTTCCAAGCACTTTTGTTGGTAATTTAAAATTTAAATATACAATATCTCGCAAGACTGAAAACTTTGTTCTAGGCGCTTTCGACTAATATTCTATCATTCAATTGTAAGTGTTCATGACAAACTGATCTTTTTTTATTTAGATAAAATAGTTTATATTGAATTAAAAGCCATCTTGTCATATTTAATTTTTTAGCATAGTTTTGGATGATAAAACAAAAAAAAATTATGAATCCAAACGAATTTAATAGATATGCAATCAAGCATCATGGTATAAGCAGTGCAACATTGCACAATTTTACTTCTCACATGAATAAATCAATTACAAATTTAACCCCATATATTATCGAAGAACGTCCAATGAATGTTGCTTCAATGGACGTTTTTTCGCGTTTGATGATGGATAGAATTATTTTTCTAGGTGAAGGTATCAATGATTATGTTGCCAATATTGTGAATGCACAATTATTATTTTTAGAAAGTGTTGATCGAACACGTGATATTCAAATGTATTTAAATAGTCCAGGAGGTAGCGTTTACGCAGGATTGGGTATTTATGATACGATGCAAATTATTCAACCTGATGTAAGTACGATTTGCACAGGTATTGCTGCGAGTATGGCTGCGGTATTAATGTGTGCAGGTGTAAAAGGAAAACGAACTGCTTTAAAGCACGCTCGAATTATGATTCATCAACCATTAGGTGGTGCCGAAGGACAAGCAAGTGATATTGAAATTACAGCTCGTGAAATTGGCAAGTTGAAAAAAGAATTATATGAAATTATTGCCCTTCATAGTGGACAAAAATTTTCTAAAGTTGAAAAGGATAGTGATCGAGATTATTGGATGACTGCCGAAGAAGCAAAAGAATATGGTATGGTTGATGAGGTTTTAGTGCGACATCCGAAGAAAGAAATATTGTAATATTTAATTTGAAGTATCATTCATTCAATAAAATATGAGTTGATAAGTTTTATACTTAAATTTTAAAGGAACTAAATTATCACAAAGGCATCTGAATGGATGTCTTTGTTTGTTTGGAGAAAGTTGGTTTAAGCAACGTTAGTCATTTTTTAATTCTCTTTTAAAGTAACTTTTTATCAAATTCTAAAAGAGATTGTTTTATTCTCTGTAATTAATTGAGCTCTAATGGGAGTTTGGAAATAATTTATCTATCTTTAATCTATAATCAATTTCTCTCACTTAAAACGAATACCCATGTTTCATAGATTTACTCTTTGTCTAGCTTTATGTCTATTAGCTTGTATTCTTACCTTTAGTTCTAAATCTCAATGTATTTCAAATGATACAATAGTAAATCAAATTACAACTGGAAATTTTTCTATTTGTGGTATAATACCTTGTGAAACTCTGCCATATTCTGAAGGTGTTCATGATACATTTTATTCAACCACTGGCTGCCGCAAGATTGCATCAGTAAGAGATAGTATTGATGGAATTAATTTAGGGAATGTTACAGTTTGTGAAACAATTGATTGTTCATTGCAGTATTATAATGGTCATCCCTTTTTAAATCGTCATTTTGAAGTAACCCCAACAACAAATGGTAAGGCTTATTTATGTTTTTATATTTTGCAGATGGATATTAATGATTATAATGCTGGTCTTTTCCCAGGTACACCACTCAATCCAACAACAAATTTAACTATTACCCAAGTTGACGGAGGTGTAATTGGCACGCCAGGAAGTATTGCCATCACAATTCCAAATTCTGCAATATCTGCAACATACAACGCTGCAACTACGGTTTGGTCAATTTGTTTCCCAGTTGATAGCTTTTCAAATTTTTATATTCATTCGCCTTTTCCTACCAATATTGCTTTACCTGCTCATCTCTTGAATTTTACAAGTCAAATCTCAAATCAACAAATCGAAATCGACTGGGAGACTACAGATGAAACGAATATTAGATATTTTGAATTGGAATTAAGTCATGATGGCAAAAATTTCAATACTCTTTTGTCAAGAATTGATGGCAAAGCAAATGATGGCAATTACACCCAAAGTATAAACTATCATCATTCTCATTTAACTCCCAATAATGGATATAACTATTATCGCTTGAAGCTAGTTGATTTAGATGGAAATTATACCTACAGTGATATTATAAGCGCCTATTATGATAATTCAAATCAAATAAGAATTTATCCTATTCCAGTAAAAAATAATTTGACTATAGAACTAAAAACTTCAAAACCTATAGCCACAACAATTGAAATTTTCAATATAATTGGCTCTAGAGTTCAGCAGCAAGAATTGAATTTAGAGAAGGAGCAACAATCCATTGACATTAATACCTCTAATTTGCCATCTGGACTATATTTTATTAGTATAAGAAATAATGATAATTTAAGCCATTTTCAATATTTTAATAAAGAATAAGGCTTTGTTCTTTGCGATTTTGTTTCTTATCCATCTTCGATAAAACAACATCAATTTTAATACAAAATTTGCAATCGATATTGCACTAATTTCAACCGAATATTCTAGTTTAAACTAACATAATTTACAGAATACGCCCTATTTTTGAGTGATCAACAAAACATCACACATGAAAACATTATTATCTTTGATTAGAAATACTGCTAAAATTATTAAATTTAAAATCTTTGAAAAGGCATTTTTTGTATTAGTTTCATTTATACTGATTTCATTAGATTCAAACGCTCAAACTCTTACTTGGTCAGCTTCGCAGACAATAAATGAATCGATAGGGGCAGTCACTTATATTGTCACCTTAAGCCCATCCCAAGCAACTACTGTCACGGTCAATTACACAACAACAAATGGTACAGCAATAGCGCCAAGTGATTATTCAACCACTAATGGTACACTTACATTTTTGCCTGGTGAGGTTACTCAATTAGTTACCATACCTATTATCAATGATTTTTTAAGTGAGTCTTCCGAAGCCTTTCTTATTACTATGTCAGCCCCAGTGGGCGCAAGCATCAATGGAGGTAATACCAGAAATACCATAATTACTAATGATGATCCAGTATTAACTATAATTGGTCAAGGAAGTGCACTTGAAGCTTCGGGGTTTGCGACCTATACTGTTACATTATCTTCCCTTCAAACTTATTCAGTATCGGTCAATTATGCTACTTCAAATCAAAGTGCTCTTTCACCGAGTGATTATACAGCCACAAGTGGTACCCTCATATTTGCCCCAGGAGAAACAAGTAAAACTTTTACAGTTCCCATTATCAATGATTTTTTAAGTGAACCGAGTGGAGAATCATTCAGAGTAACTTTAAGCGGGGCACAAAATATGAATGCATCAATGCCTATGACTATTAATACTTCAATTGCCGATGTGACAATAACAAATGATGATCCAGTCTTAACTATAGTTGGTCAAGGCTCAGTGCTAGAATCTGCAAGTTTTGCAACCTATACAGTCACATTGTCCTCTGCTCAAACATATTCAGTATCAGTCAATTACGCGACCTCAAATCAAAGTGCTTTTTCTCCAAGCGATTATACTGCCACAAGCGGTATACTTAATTTTGCACCAGGTGAAATAAGTAAAACATTTACTGTTGCAATAATTAATGATTTTTTAAATGAAGCAAGTGGCGAAACATTTAGAGTTACTTTAAGTGGTGCACAAAATGTAGATGCAACGATGCCAATGACAATTAGTAGTGCAATTGCAGATGTAACAATTACGAATGATGATCCTTTATTAAATTTATTAGGTCAAGGATCAGTGTTAGAATCTGCAGGTTTTGCAACCTATACAGTAACATTGTCATCTGCACAAACCTATTCGGTGTCGGTCAATTATGCTACTTCAAATCAAAGTGCTTCTTCACCTAGCGATTATACAGCTTCAAGTGGAAGTGTAATGTTTATGCCTGGAGAATTGAGTAAGACTTTTACAGTACCCATTATCAACGATTTTTTAAGTGAGCCAAGTGGAGAAACATTTAGAGTGATCATTAGTGCTGCACAAAATATTGATGCTGCAATGCCTATGTCTATCAATAATACAATTGTAGATGTGTCAATTACAAATGATGATCCGATTTTAAATTTATTAGGACAAGGCTCTGTGCTTGAATCAGCAGGGTTTGCAACCTATACAGTTACATTGTCTACTGCACAAACTTATTCAGTATCTGTGAATTATGCTACATCCAATCAAGGTGCTACTTCACCTAGTGATTATACTGCAACAAGTGGTACACTTATTTTTGAACCTAGCGAAACAAGTAAAACATTTACTGTCCCTATTATAAATGATTTTTTAAATGAAAGCAGCAGCGAAACATTCAGAATGACAATAAGCAATGCTCAAAATGCAAATGAAATTATGCCAATGACCATCAATAATTCGATTGTAGATGTGTCAATTTTAAATGATGATCCGATTTTGAATCTAGTAGGACAAGGGTCTGTGCTTGAATCAGCAGGTTTTGCGACCTATACAGTCACCTTATCTTCTGCACAAACTTATTCAGTTTCTGTGAATTATGCAACATCCAATCAAGGCGCAGTTTCACCAAGCGATTATACTGCAACAAGTGGTACACTTATTTTTGAACCTAGCGAAACAAGTAAAATATTTACTGTTCCAATTATAAATGATTTTTTAAATGAATCTAGTGCTGAATCATATAGAATAACCATTAGTGGTGCGCAAAATGTGAATACAAGTACGCCGATGTCAATTAATAACACAATTGCAGATGTATCAATACTGAATGATGATCCAATTCTTTCTATGCTTGGTCAAGGCAGTGTAATTGAAGCAGCAGGTTTTGCTACCTATACAGTTACCTTGTCATCTGCACAAACTTATTCAGTCTCTGTAAATTATACCACTTCAAATCAAAGTGCAATATCACCGAATGATTATACAGCAACTAGTGGTGCGCTTCTATTTGAGCCAAGCGAAACAAGTAAAATAATTACGGTTCCTATAATCAATGATTTTATTAGTGAACCTAGTTTCGAATCATTCAGAATGACCATAAGCAATCCGCAAAATATAAATGCAAGTATGCCAATGTCTATTAATTCAGCCATTGCTGATATTACAATTACAAATGATGATCCAACGTTAAGCATTTTAACTCCTTCATCAGTTTTAGAAAATGCGGGTGTTCAGATTTTTACAGTCACGATGTCGGCGGCTCAAGCTTATGCAGTAGCAGTTGATTATGATATGAATAGTACAACGGCAATTTTAGGTGACGATTATACATTTAGTACATGTGCACAAACTTTGGTATTTGCACCTGGTGAAACATCTAAAATATTTTCAATTTCAATTGTTGACGACGGAATTTCCGAACCAACTCAAACGTATAATGCCATCATCTCAAATGCGCGAAATTTGAATGCAAATATGCCAATGTCTATTTTAAATTCAACAGTAGGGGCAACAATAATTGATAATGACAATGCAGGTTGCGGTTCAAATGTGTTAAGCAAACCTGTTATAAGTGGGACAACATTGTATTGCCCTAATACAAATTTGAATTTGTCAATTGCTGCAGTACCTAGCGCTATCGGATATGTATGGAGTGGCCCCAATTCATTTACTGCTACAGGAACAAGTATTTCTATCAACAATGTGACAGCTGTCCAATCTGGCGTTTATACTGTTAGGGCTTATCGAGCAGGAGGTACAGTTTGCGATACAAGCGTGGGGGCAAATGTGAATGTTTCTATTGTGCCATGTGCTTCTACCGTTAGTGTAAAACTTTATATTGAAGGCTATTATATTGATTCAGGCAGAATGACAACTGCCTTGCTTAATCATGGTTTATTAGCAAGTACAACTATTTCCGATTCAATTGATATTGAACTTCATAATAGTACCGCTCCATACGATTCTGTGACTTCAATACGTACCGCACTTTTTACAAACGGAACAGCCATTGCAACATATAATGCGATTCAAGGAAATTATTATTTAGTGATTAAACATCATAGTTCTATACAAACTTGGAGTTCAACACCAGTAACCATTAGTGCAAGTCCCATAACTTACGATTTTACAAATGCTGCAAGTAAAGCTTTTGGAAATAATATGAAAGAAGTTGAGCCAGGAATTTGGGCATTATTTGGAGGAGAAATTATTCAAGATGAAAATATTGATTTGCTTGACTCACCCAATATGGAAGATCGTATTAATGCTTTTGATACCTGCTTTTTAACCACTGATTTAAATGGCGATGGTAATACTGATTTACTCGACGCAACAATTTTAGAAGAGAATATCAATAATTTTATTTTCGCGGCAAAACCATAAAATGTGATTCTTAGAGGCTACTTGTCATTTTCAATTTGATCTGTTAAGAATTATTTGGGGACTTGGCAACTCCAAAACTAAATACGCTGGGTCAAATGGCTGGGTTTAAAGAGGAAATTGAATATTCTGAATAGACTCTAATCAGTTTGGAACTTTAAAATTAGAATTGGTATTATATTTGCGCCCTTATTAAATTATTCAATGAAAGTTTTTAAATTCGGTGGTGCCTCGATTGAGACAGTTGAAAGGGCAAAAAATATTGCATCTTTAATTCAAGATTTTGCAAATGAGAAATTGATTGTGGTTATTTCGGCAAAAGGGAAAACAACCAATGCGCTTGAAAAAATTGTAAATGCATACGCAAAATCTGATGTGGTTGAGGCAAAAAAATTATTTGCAGAATTAGAAAATGATCATAAACAATATGCCTTTGATTTACTTGGATTTCGTTCTGAACCTTTAGAACAAAAACTAAATGAATTATGCACTGAAGTTGAATGGGTTTTAGGTGAAAATTATGATAAACCATTTGATTATTATTACGATCAAATTGTTAGTGTTGGTGAATTATTGTCTACCTCCATTATAGCTGCTTATTTAAATCAAATTGGAATTTCAACCTCATGGATTGATGTTAGAGATATTATGAAAACCGATGATGTGTATCGTGATGCAGGTATACAATGGGAAAAGACTGAGAAATTAGCGAAAGATGCTTTCAATAAAGAATTTGCAACAAAAAATATTGTAGTTACACAAGGCTATATCGGAAGCACCGATGATAATGCAACTGCTACCTTAGGTAGAGAAGGAAGTGATTATAGCGCTGCAGTTTTTGCCAATATTATGGATGCCGAAAGTGCCACCATTTGGAAAGACGTTCCAAGCTTATTAAATGCCGACCCGAAAATATTTCCAAATACAATTGCTATCGAAGAAATAACTTTTCATGAAGTTATTGAAATGGCTTATTACGGTGCGCAAGTCATCCATCCTAAAACAATTAAACCATTACAAAATAAAAATATTCCTTTGTATGTTAAATGTTTTCTTGATAAAAATTTGAAAGGAACGCTTATTCATAATAGCACAAAGCCAATTCAATACCCACCGATTATGGTGCTCAAAATGAATCAAATTTTGTTGCAAGTGAATACTCGAGATTATTCATTTATGACAGAGGATAATTTGAGTAAGGTATATGAGCTTTTCCATGATTGTAAAATAAAAATCAACTTGATTCAAAATGCAGCGATCAGTTTTGTGGCCTGTGTGGATAGTAATCTAGATCGACTTGAAGATCTTTTAAAAGTGCTCGAGAAAGATTATGATGTGAAACGAAACGAAAATTTATACTTGTTTACTGTTCGCCATTATACGCAAGAAGTATTAGATCAAGAATTGAAGAATAGAACCATATTACTCGAGCAAAAAACTCGGCACACTATCCAAATGGTTGTTCAATAACCCAACTTAGTCAATTGTTTTCTCGTCATTCACAAAATGTGTTAACTTCACCTTTATTATTCTGACATGATGAAACAATTATTCCAAACAATTTTACTTTCTATTTTAATGCTGCTGGTATCGAATTTGAAAGCACAATTTCAAGGTAAAGTATACGAACCTTTTAATGATCCACAGGTTACAATGTATGGCGCATCTATATTATCACCTTGGTGTGGCGGCATTAATTCTGTTCAAATTAACCATGTTGATCTTGATAATGATGGCAAAGATGATTTAGTTCTTTATGATCATAATAGTTATATCATTAAAACATTTTTGAATGTCGGTATCAATGGTGAAATCAAATATCAATATAATCCGAAGTTCGAGAAAAATTTCCCAATCATTTATAATTACCTCATTCTGAAAGATTATAATTGCGATGGTATCCCAGATTTATTTCATAAAGGATCACCCGGCGTTTCTGTTTTCAAGGGTTATTATCAAAGTAATGAATTAAAATTTACTTACTATAAAGATTTGTATTTCCCTGGTATGTTTGGTCCAGTGAATGTATTTGTTCAACCAGATGATATTCCATCTATTATGGATATTGATAGTGATGGTGATATTGATGTGGTGGCATTCGGAATTAACGGTAATTATCTTGAGTATTCGAGAAATATGCAAGTTGAAATGGGTTTGCCTTGCG
This sequence comes from Chitinophagaceae bacterium, assembly GCA_035388625.1. Lineage (GTDB taxonomy): Bacteria > Bacteroidota > Bacteroidia > Chitinophagales > Chitinophagaceae > OLB11. The sequence continues at coordinate 19,896 of DAOOQH010000027.1, forward strand.
ACAGCATGCGAATGGAATTATTTGATAATTGCTATGGTAAGTTTTTTCAAACCTTTTACCGAACATGTATTTTAGGTAGCTCATGTAAAGGGATTTCGGGCAGCAATAAAACGCGGCATACTGGAAACTGCTTTGTTTTACTAGATATGGAAGGTGATAACGATTTAGATTTTTTAGGAGGTAATATATCATTCAACGATGTTCAATTTTTAGAGAACACAGGTACGAATACAGCCGCAAGCTATACATATCAAGATACGATGTGGAACGCAACCGGTCATATTTTAAATCTGCCTTCATGGCCTGCACCATTTCATGTTGATATTGATAATGATAATGATAAAGATATTTTGTTTACATCGCATAGTGATAATCCAAACACAGCGAATTATAATGCCGTAGCTTATTATAAAAATTTGGGAACAGATATGAATCCAAATTTTGTTTATCAGCATGATTCGCTTCTTACACCTGATATGGTTGATGTTGGGTCATACAGCTATCCAACTTTTTTTGATTATGATAAAGATGGAAAGAAAGATTTGTTTATTGGTACAGAAGGCTATTTAGATAATATAACGGGTAGTAAAACCAGTCAACTAGCGTATTTTAAAAACACAAGTTCAGGAACTTCAATCTCATTTGAATTAGTTACAAAAGATTTTTTAGGATTAAGTACATCTAATTATAATGGTATTTTCCCAACCTTTGGAGATATTACAGGAGATGGTATTGATGACTTATTAATGGGAAATGCAAAAGGGACTATCGCCATGTATAAGAATTATGCAGGCTCTAATGCAGTGATACCTAATTTTTTATTTTCGACAGATAGCATGCCAGGTATTACGGTTGGCAAATATAGTGCGCCACTTGTTTATGATTTTAATCAAGATGGGAGAACAGATCTTTTAGTGGGTAACCAAGCAGGCAATATTATTTACTATCAAGATACAAGTACCAATGCACTTAAAAAATTATCACTTCAAACCATTTCTTTAGGTAATTTTAAAGCAGGTGATGTCGGTAATATTTACGGTTATTGTGTTCCGTTTATTGGCAAAATGGATAATACAAATAAAGAGTTTTTAATGATTGGTAATATTGATGGTACCAT
>DAOOQH010000028.1:0-20765 GCA_035388625.1 Chitinophagaceae bacterium
AAATTCAAAATCACTCCCTGAGGTTAAACGTTGAGGCTTCCCATTCGGTAAATCCTTCTTCCATAAATAACCAACGGCATTGAAAATAATATAGGATTCATCGGGTGATGTAATTGCTTGACGGATGACCTTAGGCGAAAATTCATCTTGATTAAAATCTTGTTGAAAACGAAGTGCATCAGCCATTTTATTTTTTACATTGCAAGTAAATGGAATGATGGCACTTGAATTTGTATTCGCGATATCTATACGATTAATTTTACCTTGACTCCAAATTACAATGGACTCATCATTGGGCATCCACGCAAATCCGGCATATACACCAAAGGTTGTCCATGCTTCTTCTTGATCTTTACTAAGTTGATCATAGATAGGCCATTCTTCACCTGTTTCTAAATTACGCAAATACAAAACTGTTTTAGTTCTCACTCGTTTTATAAAGGCTAATGTTTTACCATCATGTGATATTTGCGGACGAAAGGCGCCACCTGGACCACCTGTTACTTGTTCTGAAATTCCTTTCTGACGATCGAAACGTTTAATCACAAATATTTGATTATTGGGATCTTTATTATACTGAAAAAAACCTCCAGGATACATATCTTCACTATAGTAGACGTAGCGTCCATCGGGGCTGCATGAAGGCTCATTTAAATCTTGTTGATCATTTTTACGCGGCGTTAATTGCAAACCATCTCCTCCCGAAATATGATAGATCCATAATTCGCCAGCACCTAGTGATCGATGCGATGTAAAATGCTTTCGCGCGATAATATACTCTCCATCGGGTGTGAATATACCGTTATTTAAGAGTCTGAAATTTTCTTTAGTGATTTGCTTTGCATTAGATCCATCAATATCCATAACCCAAATATTATCGCCACCGCCTGCATCAGATGTAAATAAAATTTGTTTACCATTTGGACTATATCGAGGTTGAACTTCCATTGCCAAACCACTTCGTATACATTTCGTATTCCCACCTTCAATGGGCATTGTATAAATATCACCCAATAAATCAAAAACAATTTCTTTTCCATTTGGAGCGATATCAAGATTCATCCAAGTACCTTCATCTACTGTAAATGAAAATTCTTTGTATGGACCTTTAGGATTATTGACATCCCATTTCTTTTTTTCTTGCGCATTTAAGTGAGTGGTAAATAGGGTGATGAGAAGTAAAAAATATTTCATAAATCAATTTAATTTGGGCATGAAGATAGGAAAAGGATTAGGAATGATAAAAAAATCCCTGCCAAACAATTAAGTTGACAGGGATTATGGTTTTTAGTAGACGTGAAAAAAACTATTTCAATCTAATTCGGATTTATTTAATTCGATTACTCTTTAGTAAATTTCAATGAGGTTCCATTTACGAACTGAATTAAATAATTTCCTTTTGATAAAGAACGGATCTCTATCTTTTCAGATGAACTTTTTAATTTAATTGACATCATTTTTTTACCAAAAGCATCATAAATAGTTGCTTCTGAATTTAATAAACTTGATTGATTGTTTGTGATGACAATTGAATTTGAAGCAGGATTAGGGAATACGCTTACTTGATCAAACGCTTCGAGACTTAGTTTAGCAATTTGAGAATAAGTAAATTGACCATCAATATCCATCATTTTTAATCGATAATAAGAAGTGTTTTGTATATCAAAATCTTTGATTGAATAAAAATTTTCTCCTCGTGAGTTGTTTGCTGCGATGGTTGCAAATTGATTGAATGAAATTCCATCTAAACTTTTCTCAACTTTAAATTCCTTTACATTGGTTTCGTTATTTGTTTTCCAATTAATGACAGCATCACTACCCAACATAGAAGCAGTAAAACTTGTTAGCGTTAGAGGGAGTGCAATGGCAGAATTAGAGAAATATACATTATCGATATAAGCTGTACCTAAACCAGTTGGTGTACCAGAAAAAATTAATTGGGCAATATGCGCTTTTGTAACCAAACCAGTGAATGCGCTTAAAGGGATATGATAATTATTCCATCCACTCAAAACGGGTGTAAATGTAAGTTCATGCTCAACATCATCACCACCTTGATAAATACCATTAGCACCCCAATCAACTAATTTAATTCTGAATGTTGTCATGTTAGGAGTCCATAATGCTACATTAAAAGAAGTCATATTGGTTGCATTAATTAAATTGGGGCCTACTGTTTCAACACCCACAAAATCTAATAAGGTATATCGTTTTGTTGCATTACCCGCAATTAAAACATTGGTTAATGTTGCAGCAGACCAACCTGTAGCCCATGTATTGACTGGTACATTTGTATAAGCATTACTAAACATAGAGATAACACTTGAGGGAGGAGAGGTTGGAGTTGGCGCAGCCACCAAAGGCACATTTGAAATATTATGGAAATAAATATTATCAACAAATACAATGCCTGATCCAACTGGAGCACCTGCAATAATTATTTGTGCAAGATGTGCCTTTGTTGTTAAGCCAGTAAAGTCTGATAAAGCTAATTCATACGAATTCCATCCACTTAAAGTTGGTGTAAATATAAGTTCATGTTCTTTATCATCACCTCCTCCAAAAATAGCATTCGCACCAAAATCAACTAATTTAATTCTAAAACTTGTCATATTAGGTGTCCAAGCATCCAAATGAAAAACAGCCATAGAACTTGCGTCAATAAGATTAGGACCTACAAATTCAATAGCTGCATAATCCAAACCACTATACCTTTTGTTATCATTTCCGGCAACTAATACATCTGACACTGCACCAACTGACCAAGATGTAGCAAATGTGTTAACTGGCACATTTGTGTAAGCATTACTAAATATTGAAATTACGTTAGCAGCTGGACGAGTTGGGGTAGGTGCTGCAACGGTTGGACCTGTTGGAGCCGCTGTAGATGGAGCGAAAGTAATATTATCAACATAACAAATATTATCAGAACCGCGTACAGGTGTTACTTGAAAATCAGGGAAGATGATAATTTGATCAATACCTGTTGATGAAGGTTCACCAATTTTTCCTGCGAAATTAAACGTCAGTTCTTCCCATTGATTAATTAAAGTATTTGCTACTTTAATTTCACCAGTTGATGCATTACTTGCTGTTGCAAATTTGATACCTACATCGCTAATAACAGATTTGTAAACCATTATTTTAACAGTAGAGTTTGTTGCGTTGAGGGTAAATGTGCCTAACGGAGAAGCGCCTGGTGCAGCTGATCCTGGATGGATATTTTCGAAACCTGCCCATGGCATTCCTATTTGCATTGCTGTAATTCTTGCAACAGTTGAAGAGGTGTTGATTCCAGTGGTACTTGGATTTGCAACCATTGCAACGGGTGTATTAGGTCCGTTTTCGAAGGTATTCCAAACCCATGCGTTACCAAAACCAGCAGGTTCAAAAGTGATGGGCGCATTTTGTGCCTTAATTTCTGCATTAAAAATAATTAAGCCGAGGCAAGCCATAATTATAGTGTTTAAAATTGTTTTCATTATTATTTTATTGTTTATTGTTTACTCTAGATGAAATTTTGCACTTAGCGATGAGACTTATCTCTCATTGTATATTATTAAGGATGTTGTGAAAAAATGAAAGAATTTGTATTTACTTCTAATACTGGGCTATCTAGTAAATCAACATTACCGTCTCCATTTATATCAGTTGGTAAATAACCAAACGAAAAGGCATTGATATCAGTTTCTACTAAACCTAAGTCTAATAAATCAATATTCTCATCAATGGCTACATCACCACTATACAAAGCCCAAATTCCGGTTGCTACTTCCTTTTGATTTGCTCCATAAGCTTGAGAAGCTGCTGTACTAAAATTATAGCCTGTTGTAGCTGGGAATGCCATTAATGAAGCTGACCATGTTTCTATTGCATTACGATGTTTAAGTACAATATAATAATTTCCACTTATTGCGTTTGCAAAAACTGCACTTGCCGTACCATTGGTATTTAAAACAGCATTCGTTACATAATCAGGTGTATAAGGTGCACCTAAAGCAACAGTAGCGGCGCTGATTAAACCAATACTTATACTATCACATTGAGTTGAGGTATTTGGTTGAGCTTGATTCAACAATACTGGCAACATCGCATTTACACCATTCCAGTACCCTTCAATGAAACAAGTGATTGATAAGTTAGTTTGAGTTGGAGGTTGTGAAAAGTATACATTATCAATAAATGCTGTACCTGCTCCAACTGGAATACAAGAAAATATTAATTGAGCAATATGTCCTCTCGTTACTAAATTAGTAAAATTGCTTAAAGGAATATGATATGAATTCCAACCGCTAATAGTCGGCGTAAATGTCAGTTCATGCTCAACATCATCACCACCTTGATAAACTCCATTCGCACCGAAATCAACTAATTTAACTCTAAAAGTTGTGATATTTGGTGTCCACAAATCAAAATTAAAAGTGGTCATTGCAGTTGCATCTATTAAATTAGGTCCTACAGATTCTATTCCTACAAAATCTAATAAAGTATAACGTTTTGTATCATTCCCAGCTACCAACAAATCTGTTAGTGTTGCGTTTGACCATCCTGTTTGCCAAGTATCGATAGGCACATTCGTGTAAGCATTACTAAACATAGAAATAACGTTTGCTGGTAGTGCGGTTGGTGTTGGGGCTGCAACAATTGGTTCGAGTGTTACATTATGAAAATAAACATTGTCAACATAAACAATACCAGATCCTGCAGGGTTACCTGAGAATATTAATTGTGCAAGATGAGCTCTTGTTAATAAACCAGTAAAACTTGATAATGGAATTTCATAGCTATTCCATCCACTTAAGGTTGGAGTAAACGACAATTCATGTTCTACATCATCACCTCCTTGATAAACACCATTCGCTCCAAAATCAACTAATTTAATTCTAAAAGTTGTCATATTCGGAGTCCAAGCATCTAAATGAAAAAATTGCATTGAACTTGCGTCGATTAAATTCGCACCTGTGAATTCGATACCAACAAAATCTAAACTAGCGTATTTTTTAGCATCATTTCCGGCTATTTGCAAATCGGTTAAACTACCAGCCGACCAGCCTGTTAACCAAGTATCAACTGCTGTATTTGTATATGCATTACTGAATAACGAAATAACATTTGCTGCTGGACGTGTTGGTGTAGGTGCTGCAACAGTTGGAGCGCTAGGTGGCGCAGTACTTGCAGAAAAACTAATATTATCTATATAACAAATATTGTCAGAAGTTCGAGATTGAAAATCAGGGAAAATAATTATTTGATCAATATCAGTTGATGAAGGTTCACCAATCTTGCTATCAAAATTAAAAGTCAATTCTTCCCATTGATTAATTAAAGTATTGGCTACTTTAATTTCACCTGTTGATGCATTACTTGCTGTGGCAAACTTAATACCAACATCACTAATTACCGATTTATAAACCATCATTTTTACAGTTGAATTTGTAGCATTCAAAGTAAATGTGCCTAGTGCAGATGCACCTGGAGGAACAGAGCCAGGATGAATACTTTCGAACCCAGCCCAAGGCATTCCAATTTGTAAAGCTGTTATGCTAGCAACTGTAGCAGATGGGTTAACACCTGTTATACTTGGATTAGCAACCATTTGAATGGGTGCATTTGGTCCATTTTCAAATGTTGACCAAGACCATGCATTTCCATTACCTCCTGGTTCAAATGTAATTGGCGCATTGAATGTATTCACGACTGGCGAATAAAAATAAACATTATCTACATACACCATTCCTGAACCAGTAGGAACTCCCACTAATATCATTTGTGCTAGATGCGCTTTGGTAGTTAAGCCAGTAAAATCAGATAATGGAATATCATAGGTATTCCAACCATTTAGCGTGGGTGTAAAACTCAATTCATGCTCAACATCATCTCCACCAGCAAACACTGCATTGGCACCAAAATCAACCAACTTAATTTTAAAAGTTGTAAGATTCGGTGTCCATGCATCTAAATGAAAATGAGTCATAGTATTTGCATTTATCAAATTAGCACCTGTGAATTCAATGCCCACATAATCTAAACTACTATACTTTTTTGTATCATTTCCTGCTACTAAAAGATCAGTTAATGAAGCTGCAGACCATGATGTTAACCATGTATCAATAGCCACATTGGTATAAGCATTACTAAATAATGAAATCACATTACTTGCTGGAACTGTTGGAGTAGGGGCTGCTATTGTTGGACTTGTAGGCGGAGCTGTACTTGCCGAAAAAGAGATATTATCTATATAACAAACATTATCACTTGTACGAGACTGAAAATCTGGAAAAATTATAATTTGGTCAATGTCAGTTGAAGCTGGTTCTCCAATTTTGCTATCAAAATTAAAAGTCAATTCTTCCCATTGATTAATTAAGGTATTAGCTACCTTAATTTCACCTGTTGAAGCATTACTCGCAGTTGCAAACTTAATACCAACATCGCTTATTACAGATTTGTAAACCATAATTTTAACTGTTGAATTAGTTGCATTTAAAGTAAAAGTACCTAAAGCAGATGCGCCAGGAACAAATGATCCAGGATGAATGCTTTCGAAACCAACATAAGGTGCGCCTATTTGTAAAGCAGTAATACTAGCTACTGTGGATGTTGTATTTACACCACTTGGATTTGGATTTGCAACCATTTGAATAGCAGCGTTAGGGCCATTTTCAAATGTATTCCATGTCCAGGCATTACCAAAACCTGCTGGCTCAAATGTTATTGGTGCATTTTGGGCCTTTAGTTCTGATTTAAAAGTAATTATGCCGAGGCAAGCTATAATTATAGTTCTTAGAGTTAGTTTCATATTGTTTTTTTATGTTTGTTTTTTAGCTTTAATTAAGTTTGAATTATTTTATCAATCCTTTTACAGTATAGTACTCATTGCCAGATCTTACTCTGAAAATATACATCGTTGTATTTTGCAACTGAACTGGTATTTCACGATTTGCATTTATTTTTGAGGTTTGATTAAAAACTCTTCTTCCTAAAACATCATAAATTTCTAATTGATCAAATGTATTGATAGTCTCAGAAATGATTCTTACACTATTATTTGTTATTGTTAGAGAAATCGCACCTTCTGCTATTTCATTAATTCCTGTTGGTCCACATGCGTCGCAAGTTTCCCATTTAGCACACAAAGAGGTGTCAGCTGCACCTAAAATTGTTTTTCTGTTTGTATAAAGTGTATCGCCATTTGTACAAGTCCATGTTGGATCAAGAACTTCTTTTGTAGGGCCTACACCATTTACAAACAAGTACTCAATAGTATCGCTACCTGGTATAGAAATGACAGCTTCATATTGCATTGTTGAGGTGTTATAAGTCATTAAAGTACCAGGCCAATTACTCCATCCGCTCCAACTACCAAATACATATACAGGTGATGAATCGGTATTCTCTACTTTGAAAGTTACATTGATTGGCGGTATTGAAATGGCACCACATGTATCGCAAGAAGCCCATTTATTACATAAGGTCGTATTGGTTGCGCCCAAGTTTAACACACGATTGGTATAAGTTCCATTTCCGTTGGTACATAACCATGCTGGGTTTAATGTTTCTTTTGTTGGTCCAACTCCATTTACATATAAATATTCATAGGTTGAACTAGCTAACATAGAGAGTGTAACATCATAAATTCCATCACCGTTCGCATCGGTCATTGGATCACCAGGCCAATTGCTCCAACCGCTCCAACTTCCAAATACATATACGGGTGTAGAATCTGGATTTTCAACTTGAAATGTTACATTGACATTTGATGGTGGAGGGGCGATAGGGCAAGTCGTGCAGGTATTCCAAGTATAGCAAAGTGACGTATCGGCAGTACCCAAAGCGAGTACACGATTTGTATAAAGTGAATTCCCATTGGTACAAGGCCAAGTTGGATCTAAAATTTCTTTGGCATATGGTGCTCCACCATTTACAAATAAATATTCGTGGATTGTGCTGCTTGCAATAGGCAAAGTAGCCGACCATTTACCAGGCGCTACAAGGGTCATCGGGTTACCTGGCCAATTAGTCCATCCACTCCAACTACCAAATACAAATACGGGTGTTGAATCGGGACTAGAAACTTGGAAAGTCACATTTTGTGTTTGTGCAAACAGGGTGCAAGTCAATAATAAGCTTGCGGCTGAGAGTAAAATTTTCTTGAACATGATATTTAATTTTAATTTTAAAAATGTATAGATGATTTAATAAAGTTTTAATTTAAAGTGGCGTATAGGTAAAATTCTTAATAACAATTTCATGATTTAATCCATTATCGGGTGCTGATCCATTAAGCAACCAAAAATTGAATCTTAAGTTTGTTGAATCACTTGGGGCAGGTATAATAATTGAATCAGACACTCTACTACCTTCAATCTTTTTTCGAGCAATATTAGTTGTATCAAAACGCCATGATGCAACCTTATTCACACCCGGATAATTTTCACCTTCGTAACTTTCCCAAATAATTTCATTGGGTGTCCATTTCATCATATGTGTCATGGGCTTACTAATATAAGATGTAGGAATTGGTGGTTTGTTCGATCGCTCGAGATAAGGTGTTGGATTACTAAAAATAACTGGCTGAACCGCGTAGTTTACCAAGTCGGTATCACCTGCTACATTCCATTTCGAAAACTCAATATCCACTTCACTATTGGCTTGCTCTTGAAATGAATAATCATCCCATGTAAAAAAACCAAAAACCGTTTTTCGATCAAAATTTCGGATATCTGTTAAACATGTAAAAACATAGGTTCCATAACCAAATTCACGCGTACTAATAATTTCGCTACAATACCATAAATTATTTTTTTTCGCAATGCGTAAATGCAAATATCCGGTTGAATCAACCCAAACATTTTCGGCTGTTCCTAAAAATCGATTCGGTCCAGGCCCAACTGGTGTTGGTCTATCTTTATAATTAAAATAATAACCAGAAAAATACAAATCTCCTTTTTCACCTTCATTGGGAAGTTCAGGAGGTGGTGATTGCTTGCAAGAAAACAATAAACTACCTATTGATAAAAATGCAATGAGATATGATTTAATCTTTGACATATAGGGATAATTTTTTGTTGTTAATCATAATTTCAAACTCACCTTCTTCAGTAACACGATCTAAATTTTTGTTTATAAACGACAAATCTGATGTGTGAATCACAAATTTTACTTCCTTCGTTTCCTTTGGATCGAGTGAAATTTTTTGGTAATTAAAAAGCTTATTAACTGAAGGTGTAATGGAAGCAAACTTATCGTTATAATACGCTTGTACAACTTCCTGGCCTTTTACATTCCCAATATTTTTTACGGAAATTGTTACTATAACTGAATCATTTTGACGAAGTTGATTATTTGATAAACTCAAGTTACCATATTCAAATTGTGTGTAGCTCAGTCCATGCCCAAAATCAAATAAAGTTTTATAAGCGTTCATCGAAAAATCTATATCTAAATCCTCACTCGCTTTATGATCGTAATGCACAAATGAGTTTACATGCGATGGATAAGTAAATGGAAGTTTACCACTTGGATTAATATTTCCGTATAAACAATCAGCTATAGCTCGTCCACCTTCATCGCCTGGTAAATAAGCATATAAAATACCTGCTGATTGATCGGCCATCTTTTTAATTATTCGGGGTCTATTAAAACAACAAACTAAAATGATGGGTTTATTTAATTTGCTTAATTCATCAAACAAAATTTGTTGCGAAGGTGATATTGATAGATCATTGATATTACCGGGCACTTCGGTTGCTGGTGTTTCGCCAAGACAAATTATTATTTTATCTGCCTTTTTTGCTTTTGCAATGCACTCTTGTAAATTTTCTACACTATCTATAGAGCATCCTTTGGCATATTCGACATTTGCTTTAGGTACTAAATTTTGAATTGCTTTTAGTATCGTTAATTTACCTGGCGTATTATAAACTGTATCATTTCCAAGCCAAGTGTGCGTCCAAGCACCATTTAATAAATTTAAGCTTTGTGCAGAAGGGCCACAAACGAGCACTCGGTCATTTGTTTTATTCAATGGCAAAATCTTCTTTTCATTTTTTAATAAGGTAATACTTTCAGAAGCCGTTTGATAACTTAGTTCGGCATATTGTTTAGATCCGAAAAGAGGATAGTTTGTCTTTGAGGGTAAGGTTTGAGTAAATAAACCTAATTCTGACTTAAGCAATAATATTCGTTTTACAGAAGCATTGATTCGCTCAATTGGCACTGTACCTTCTTTAACTAATTCGATTAATAATTTTGTAAATTCAAAATCATTGGGTGTCATACTCATATCAATACCGGCCATAATAGCCATTCGTGTTGCCTCTTTTTTTGTACTGGCGACACGATGAATATTGACTAATTTATAAATATCCTCCCAATCTGTTAATACAACGCCTTTGAAACCTAATTCATCACGTAATAATTTTGTAAGTATGTCATAATTCACATGAACTGGCGTGCCATTGATCTCACCTGAATTAATCATCACAGTTTTCGAACCTTGACGAATTGCTTCTTGAAATGTTGGTAAAAAATATTCTCTTAATTCTCTTTCCGAAATCCATGCGGGTGTTCTATCCTTACCACTCAATGGAACACTATATCCTAGAAAATGTTTCATGCATGAGGCAATTTGATTTGGATTGCCGATATCATTTCCTTCTAGTCCTCTGATAGCAACTTGGGTCATGGTTTTAGCAAGATAAACATCTTCACCAAAAGTTTCAAAAAAGCGCGACCATAAAGGTTGTCTGCCTAAATCAAGTACTGGCGAAAAAGTCCATGGTATACCTGTAGCCCTTGTTTCGTAAGCTGTAACTTGATATCCCTTTTCAACTAACGCAGGATTCCATGTAGCAGCTTGGCCAATTTGTTGAGGAAACAAGGTTGCACCCTTTGTGTAGTTCACTCCATGAATAGCATCAATACCATAAAGGATAGGAATATGTAATCGATTTAATTTGTTATTCTGGTTTTGAATGGTGGTTAAAATTGAATGCCAATTATCTAATGATATGGTTCCACTTCCACATCCAACATTTAAAATTGAGCCGATACTATAAGTTGAAATGGCTTCATTCAACTTTTTAAGATCAAGGGTTTGAGGTTTTTTCAAATTACAAATATCCCCTTCTGCAATGACACCTAAATCAACTTGTGTCATTTGACCTACTTTTTCTTCAATTGTCATCAATTGAATCAACGAATCAATATTGATAGATGATTTACGCGTTTGCGAAAATCCATTCAAACTGCATAGAGTTAAAACTATAATAGCCGCTATGTTGAATGTTCTCATTTTATAATCTAATGAATTTGATATTATCTAAATACATATCTCCATCTCCTTCTAACTGAATAATAAATTGCTTTACATTTTCAAGATTGAAATCATTCTTTTTAAAATCAAAATTGGTTAATGGAATAGTTACACTTGTCCAAGTACTATCATTGAATATACCTGATGCAAGTTTCTTTTGAAATCCAAAATAGGTTTGTACTCCAGAATAATCTTCAAAAGCGAAGGCTACAGGCAAATTGCTAAATTCTCCCTTGACAGATTTTACTTGCATTTGTACGGCAGTTGATTCGTTGATATCAATCATATTTTTCGACATCCAATTGTTCCATCCAAATCCGATTCCTATCCATTTACATCCACCTTTTATTTTATCCCATTTCACATGAAGCGCTCTTTGATCGGCAAATACATTTTTAATTTCAGATTTCATTTCAACGCATTGAGTTTCTGGAGAAGCCCAAACACTTTTATCCATATCATCTTTAAAAATATAAATCGCTTTAAATCCATCTATTTCATTCATATCCGACGAAAGGGATTGATCGTATAAACCCTTCTTTTGAATATTCATTACGGTATTACACGAAACAAAATGAATACAAACAAGAAGAGACACAATAAATAGATGAATATTTTTCATTATGGTTCTAAAGGTTTTGTATTGGTGAACATAATTAAATCAATTTTTGAACTGGCAAAACCATCATTTGGATTGGCTAGATGAAGCATTGAAATTTTACCTAATTTATCAGGGTTACGCAATGCATTTCCTTTTGGAGTGGTTGGTGCACCATTTGAAAGTGAAACTAAATCGGCGTATCGAATACTTACTAATTTCCAGCCTACCCAATCAACCTTTACTTCAAAATCATACTGATCTTCATTATTTGCATTTAAAGTGCCATCACTATTTTCATCTTCTCTAAATTGAAATAATATAATTGATTGATTTGTATTGGGCACACCATAAATCAAACAATTAAAATAAACATCATTCGGGTTTGTAGATAATGGATAGGTTACACTTGCGCCATAGGCAGTTGCAGGAAAATCAATCAAGCCAATTAAATAATCCCAGTTCACGGTACCTGCCATATTAAAATAATTTTTACCTTGAGGTGCTAGCGAATCTGTTTTTACTTTGAAATCCATATTGGCACCTGTTTGGGCAAATTTTGTCCATCCTGGATTGAGTCCTGTTTCAAAATCGGCAATCATAAAACCAGTCAATACTTTTGGTTCTGTGACGTTGACATTAACTTCATAAACTGGGGTTACATCCTTGATTGATAAAGTAGCGGTGCACATTTCTTTTGCAAATAATGGCAAGGTAGTTGTGGTTCCATTCCATGTTGAATTGTTGACTGCAATCACTTTACCATCACCTTTAATCACCTTCACTGCTTTAGAAGTTTTACCAACAATTGTAATTTGCCATGAAACAATTTTATTAAATGTGGCTGTAAAATAAACTGACTCTAAATTTTTAAAATTTACACTATCTCTACTTGCTTTAAAATTTTCGAGTATTGTAAAACTGCTGAAAATTTCAGACACACTAGGTCCGTCAATTACATTTTTCTCTTTTCTGCATGACAAACATGAGAGAGAAATAAGGCTAATAAAAATGATAATCTTTTTCATATTATAAAGTGATATTATAGATGATACCAAATTGGTTAATACTAAATCCTGGAGAAATATTTAATTTATCGGTGAATTTACTTTGTTGATAGAGCACGCATAAATAAGTTTTTGAACTAAAATTATATCGAATACCTGCTGCGGCTAATTCTTGTTTAACTTGATAATCAGATCGATTAAAATAAGTAATCTCTGTATAGCCATTTCGTGTAGGAAGATAATCATGACCATCATTTTGTTGCAAAATATAACCTAACATGAGTTCGAAATTTGAAAATAATTCCCAACGAAATCCAAGCGTATATTGGTTTGATTTTAAATCCATATTCTCAATCGATTGATCACTCGAACGATTGGTGGTTTGCATCATGGTGCCCACTTGTAATGCAATTAATTTTTTTGTTTTAATCAATTGATTGATAGAAACAGAAGCGTTTAATTTAAATATCGACATATCACGAAGTGCAAAAGAGCCTTGTCCTCGTATTTCGTTTAGCTTATAATATTGACTTGTAATATCAATTCCTTTTTTATTCTTGTATTGAATTTTGGCATAGCCCCCTACTCGATTAAACGTTGAAATACCGTAAGGAAGTACTTGATTGAACAATTGATTTTCACTCATTAATGAAGTAGTAATTGTTCGATTATAAATGTTTTCGTTTCCAACTACATCAAACAAAGTAATAGGTCTAATTCGTTGATCATTTGTATAACGATCGAAATACACTGGCACTGCGTTATAATTGATGTCCTTACTTTGTGCGCCAATACTTCTAAAATCTGGACCCACATTTAAATAGCCAATAGTTCCAGTGAGGTTCCATTTTGGAATACTCATTTGTGCATAGGCATGAACAAAATAATCTTTAAGATCTGGCGCTAATGTATCATTCGTATATTGATAATGACTTTGACCAATTTCGCCACCAAACAAAAAAGATTTTCTTGCTAGATCTCGTTTCAATTTCCAATCGATTGTATTCACTGAACTCTTAAACAAATTATCGTTGGCTACGGTACCTTTTACATCAAATATATGGTTTGAGTTAAAGCTTAACTGCAGGTTTTTACTTTGAACAAATTGAATGGTATATCCACTCATCAGTCTATCAGGAACTGAAGTAAAATTAGTGGCATTGACTCTAGTTAAAAAAGCATTGACATTAATTTCTTTTAAATACTTAGAGAAGGAGAGACCAAAATCAACATTGGCACCTTGCATTCGCCATGTATTATTATTCATGTAAAATCTTTCATAGCTCACAATATTTCTTTGCAGATTAAATACTTCTGGCATCGAATCAATTTGATCGGCATGATGGTTAAATAAAGTGAATGGCGTTTGTTTCAAATTCAAATCACCTAATTGATATCGCAATGCATTTGCTACAACTCCTTTTACCCAAAGTTGTCGAACATCAAATGAAACGCCTGATCCCCAAAAGCCGCCAAACTCATTCCGAATTCTAAACATCCCTAATATTTCAGTATTTTTATTTGGTTTGATATTGACACCTAAATCTACCAAAGCATATCCGCCATCATTTCTTTTTACAGAAGCGGTATCAGGAATTGAATCGCGAACGCTTAAATAATTACTATTCATTAATGATCTGGCAGTACCAACAAAATTTATCTTACGATCTTTTTGCGCTTTTAGTTGCGAAAAGCCTAAGAAGGTAATCATAGCTATGAGTAAATATTTATACATATTCAATTTCTTTTAAAAAAACATTTTTAGTTCAACGGTTGATTCAAATCCTTTATATCGGTCATTTGCAAAGCTCATATCTTCGTACTTCATCCAGCGTTCTCTTAAATAAAGTCCAACGCCTTTACTTAATTGAATATCTAATCCAGTTGCGATACTAAATCCTTTTTGATTTTTGGGTCTACGTGACACTACATCTGTAACTGTATTATAGTTGGCCAGCACGCGTTCTAATCCAACATAATTTGTCCAAACGTAACGAGCATTCAATTTTAAATAGGTTTCAAACTGATGCGAATAAGATCGTAATAATGCTTTTTCAGAAAAAACAACAAATGGCGCTGCATTATTTTGTACAGAACTAAATGTGCCTAAATAAAACAAAAAGAGATCCTTACCTAAGAGCTTGGTTTGATATTTCGAATTCAATTCGAATGTATTGAAGTATTTTTTATATAAAGGTTTACCGGTAATAGCATCAGTTTCTGTGATATAAATTGTTTCAAAAACAGAACGATAAATTTTATTTAAGTTTTTATAAGGTCCCACTTCACTTGGAAAATCCCAACGCCAAAAACGTGAGAGTGCTAAGTTATTGAATGCATGTGAATAGGTTAATTTATTCGACAATTCATCAAGCTCCATGGCATTTCCATAGCCGATTGAATTTTTAAGTTTGCCCAAATTAATTTGCGTATTTAATTCAATGCCTTGTCTATTATTTGAAATTTGTCCAATAGGTAGCATGGCGCTAGAAACCGGAATTAATACAGGTTGTGTTTGTGAATTGCTTGCTGATACAGTTTGTTGAATAGAAGAATTAATAAATACAGAACTATTATTAAATACATTCGGACTAATTCGATAAATATGTAATTCCGTTGGAAACTTCTTTTTAATATCAGTTGATATTTTAAATGAAATTGCTTCGCCCCAATTACTTGTATTGTTTGATATAAATTGACGTCCAGCGCCAACTTCAGCATAGAGTTTAAAGTTTTTAATAAAATAGGTTGATTCGAGTGTAAGCATATTAAAGCCCGCCTTAGTTGAACTAAGTGAGTCAACTCGACTATTATTATTAAACGTATTAAAGGCAATAAAATTCTGATTCTTAATACTCGATTTTACAATTCGTCCGCCGTATGATGTGTTTGGGATAGCTGATAATCCGCCATCAAATTGTGTTTTACCATACATGGCACTAAAGCTAAAATTGTGTGGTAATTGAGCACCTTCAACTATAAGACCTTGAAAGGCTTGATTACCCCAACGTTGATCTTGGTTAATTGCACCTGCATTATAAAAATCCGAATATCGTGTTTCAACTTTTGCTGTATTAGGATCCCATGGATTTCTTTCAAATATGCTGTAGCGATTATTGCCTTTTGCTGTTTGAAATGTGAATGGCGAAAGTGCATACCAGTTAATTCCTCCTGTTCGAACATTAAAATTACCAACAGAGGTTGAAAAATTTCCGTATAAACTAATTCCTAAATTGAGTCCTTTTACATTTTCCTTTTCGCCAATACCAGTCATTGGTGTCCACATAAATAAATCGGTACCAAATGAAGTTTTGCTGCTTGTATATCCAGCAATATTGAGCATCAATTGAGGGATTTGACTATCATCACCAACAAAAATATTGTTTTTATTATTTGCCAAATGTGGATAGGCTTCATCTAAATGTCTATAATTGGTAATGAATCTATAATATCCACTTATTTGAAAATTTTCAAGAACCTCTAAAGGCTTTTTAAAATTTGAACCAATTTTTTCTATTACCTCATCATATAAAGAAGTGTCTGATTCCTTAACAGTTAAATCATTAAAATCTTGCGCCATAAGCCTTTGAAAGCTTATACTACATACGAACAATAAAAATAGTCCAATTTTTTTCATACGCTTTTTATTCCTGTTCAAACGAATTCATATTTGTATATTTAAATTGAATAAACTTAGATTGCTTATCAGTGTCACTTCGTGGTGTTACCAAAAATGGTATATTGGCATACGCCTGTTTTTCATTTGAAATAACAGTTACAAATAATCTATATTTACCTTCGGCAGCGGGTGCTCTAAAATTAATTTGATTGTTGGCGGCTCCACCACTTTTAATTAAACCCGAAACTTCATTCGCTTCGTCTTCTTTATCTCCACCCGTTTTTTTATCAGTACTCTCTTCCATAATTCGCCATCGATATTTGACTTGAGAGCTACCTATATTTTTGCTAACTTCTTTCAATAAAACTTCTGCATTATACTTTTCTTCAGCTTTTAATTGAATATTTTCTGTTACCTTTTGATTATTGATTGTAAACTTGGATATAGATGGTGCAGGTTTGCTAATTGTCTTGTTTGTGAATACGGTTTCTAATGCATCAATAGGTTCGGTTGGCATATTGTCTTTTGAAAACAGTCCATACCAAGTTTCAGTATACTCTTGTTTTGCACCCCATAGAAAAGCATAAGAGCCTAAACAAAAATCTTTATTTGGCTCGATGTATTTTGTGTAGCGCTCAAAATAGGATTGGGTTTTTTCTGAGCTTGTTTGCTCTATTGAAACACCCCAAGCTGTTTTTGGCGATTCCCAATGACCATTCGGTCCCCATTCAGTAATCATATAAGGACCAGCCCATCCAAATTTGGAAATATTGGCAGGTACATTTCCAATATCACCGTAAGTATTTACACAGTAAATATCGATATCGGGACAACGAGCTTTAATAAAACTAACTTCTAGACTGTCTAACCCGGCAGTTACTGTTGAAGTAGGATGATTGGGATCCACTTGATGCGCATATTTTGCAATATCTTGCACTGCATACCAAACATTGGGGTTGGTATAATCTAAATCCAATTCGTTTCCAATGCCCCATAGTAACAAAGCAGGATGGTCTTTGTATTGGTTGATTACAGTTTTAAAATAATCGAGTTGCTGTTTAACCTTCATTTTATTGTCGTAATCAAAACCATGTCGTTCATGTTGCAACCAGAGTCCTAACATCACAGTTAATCCACGTTTATGTGCTTCGTCTAAAACTTGTTTTGCATTATCAACACCCCAGGTTCTGAATGAATTGGCACCAATCGCAACCATTTTATCAAAGTTTACTTCACCACCTACACCTTTTACATAATAGGGCTTACCATCGCGAAGCAGGGTATAACCTATTTTATTTTTTTGAATAGTTGTTTGCCCCAATGATATCAATCCTTGGAACAAGAAAATCATTAAAAATGTTATTTTGCTATTCATACAATGAAACACAATTGTTTAATTGATCTTATTTAAATTCTAGACAATACTAATTTTGTTCTCGCTAAACTTCTATTGCTATTCTTTATAATCTATTCCTTTCAACCTTTAACATTACTTTGTCGTTCTAGTCCGCACTTTTTCAATCCTTTGTTTCTTCATTACTCTGCCATCTACAAACACCTTTTGTCAATGTTAAGTCTTTATCATTTTTCTATTTATCTAAGTCATTTAATCATATAAACTTTACTGAAAATAAAGTCGTAATTTTACTTAGTGTTAAATAGACGCTATGTAAAAATAACATAATATTTTTATAAATTCGCATATTGCAAAAAAAAATGAAAAATAAATGGCTCAGCATAAACAGGAATTAAATCCGAATGTCTCAGCCGACTGTGTGATTTTTGGATTTGATTTTGAAAAATTAAATGTGCTCATCATTCGTCGGAGTACTGACGCAACAAATAAAGCAACGAGAATGGCCTTACCAGGCGACTTAATTTATGATACCGAAAATTTAGATATGGCGGCTAGCCGAATCCTTAAAGAGTTAACTGGCTTAACCAATATCTTTATGGAACAAGTGGCGGCATTTGGAGATCCTGATCGTATAAAAACCCCTCAAGATCAGAAATGGCTTAAGTCTATTCGAACTCAACCTAATGCACGAGTAATAACAGTTGGCTATTATTCATTAGTAAAAATGGAAGACTGTTCGCTTCATGCATCTTCATTTGCTAAGTCAGCCGAATGGATCGCAGTAAATGAAATTGAAGAACTTGCCTTCGATCATATGGAAATTTTACAAGCCGCGTTTAAAAAATTGAAGGAAAAAATTAGAATACAACCCATTGGCTTTAACCTTTTGCCTGAGAAATTTACACTTGGACAATTACATAAACTCTATGAAGCCATACTTGATAAACAGATAGACAAAAGAAATTTTAGAAGAAAGATATTAAAACTTGATATACTTACTAGTCTTGATGAAAAACAAAAAGGGGTGGCGCACAAACCATCTAAGTTTGTAAAATTTAATGAACGTAAGTATAATAAGCTAACAGAAACAGGGTTTGACAACTTCTCATTTTAACCCAAATTTTCGAAACCCTATCGTATTAATGTCAAGTCTCCTTTTTGCATACTCGGAGGTTTATTTATGCATTTGTACTTTAAGAAATAGAAATAAGTTCCTGACTCACATGCCTCTCCTTTGAAATATCCATCCCATCCCCATTGTGTATCATTTGTGCTGTAAACCATTTGCCCCCAACGATTCATTATTGAAAATTCAAAAATTTCAAAATCATTTTGTCCTATGACCTTAAACTCGTCATTTAAACCATCTTGATTTGGTGAGAATGCATTGGGTATTAAAAATTGACAACATGTTGATTGATTGAATGCTAGGTTCAAAATCCTTATACTATCACAACCCAAGATATTGGTAAATGTGTCAACATATTTGCCCGGTTTAGAATAACCCATATAATTCTCTCCAACACAGATTTCTTGCTCTATGCTTATTTGATTTGATTTGTGAATAATCAGATCTAATATTTCTGAATGCAGACAACCATTGGTATTTGTTGAATTAAAAACGTATTGCCCGCTTTTATCATATGAATTACCATCTATTGGCCAAAAGAAATTGTCACATGAAACTTGTGAGCTTAAATTACTTGTACTTTGATTGATTGTCAGATTTAAGGTGTGAACTGAGTCACATCCTAATGCATTTATAAAGGTTGCAGTATATGCACCGCTTGTCGTGTAGTTGTTCCCATTCCAAGAGTATGTATCACAAGCGCTTATATTGCTAGAACCCGCACTAGTTGAGAGTATTAAAAGGTTTAAGGTATGAATTGAGTCACATCCTTGTAAATTTGTAAACGTAGAAGTAAATGTGCCGCTTGTTGTATAATTTATTCCATTCCAGTTGAAAATATTGCAAGCAACGATAGCGCTCGAATCGCTATTCTCATCGTTAATAACAAGATTTAAAGTATGTATTGAATCACATCCTAATACATTAGAAAACGTATCAATAAAAATACCGCCATTATTATAGGTAGTACCATTCCAAAAATAACTATCACATGCTGAGATACTACTTGATGTATTGATTGTGTTATTGATGGTTAATATTAAGGTGATCAATGAATCACATCCAAATGAATTTATTAAGGTATCCACATAAACCCCGCTTGTAGTGAGAGGTGAAGAACTTCCACTCCAAATAAAACTATCACAAGCACTTATATTTAAAATTGAAGAGCTTGTATTATAAATGGTTATATTAAGTGTATGTATCGAATCGCATAAATTAATATTGGTAAATGTGCCGACATAAATGCCACTCGTAAAGTAAGTATTCCCATTCCAAACATAACTATTACAACTTGATATAGTGCTTGTACCTGAATTACTATTCGCAATACTCACATTTAAAATTTGTACAGAATCACATCCTAATGTATTTGCAAAAGTATCTATATAAATGCCACTGACCGAATAAGAATTGCCATTAAAAAATATACTGTCGCATCCTGAAATGTTTATGCTTGTTGGACTGCTATTAGTATTTACGATTAGGTCCAATATTTCAGTATGAATACAACCAGCACTATTGGTTGAGCTAAAGTTATAAATTCCACTTGATGTATACGTTTGTCCATTAATAGTCCATGTATAAGAATTACAAGCGGTTTGAGTGATTGTGTTTGAAGTGCTATTGCTAATGGTTAAATTTAAAATTTCGGTATGAATACAACCAGCACTATTGGTTGAACTAAAGGTATAAATTCCACTTGATGTATACGTTTGTCCATCGATTGACCATGTAT
>DAOOQH010000029.1:0-20755 GCA_035388625.1 Chitinophagaceae bacterium
AAATACCATATAATAGAGAGGTATTTTGACATCCATTAATATCAATTGCATCTACTTTAAAATTGCGTTGTTCTGAGGCATAAATGCCATACGCAGTTGCGCTTGCAGTAAGTGTACCAAGGGTATTTATATTTCCTCTTGAACCACTTTCGCCTACCACTTCATTTCCATCATCAAGAACATTTGTACTTGTATTATCAAATCTAAAACCTTGAATACAGTTTTGAACTGTCATGTTTACAAAACGATTAAAACTATTTGTACCTGCCAAACTAGTTGCCAAAGGACTTGATGAATGACAGTTGACACCAATTGTATTTACACTTGCATTTGTTAGTGTAATGATTCCATTTTTAAAGGAATTATTTTGAGCTCCATCTAAAGCACCATTATTCGTTAACTGAATACCAAACTCTACCCATGAAGAAGCTGCAGTGCCTGTTTGTTCAAAATCAATACCATCAAAAATGATATGATCGGCTCCTAATAACTGAAGTATATAATTTGTTGTCGCGGATGTGCCGGCTCTTCGAATTTTTGGATTCACACCATTTGATTGTTTTTTAAATGTAATTGGATATATACCATTATATCGAATTGACAAATTAACGGTCTCATTAAAAATTTGTCCATCAACCACCTCAAACACAACCGGCCCAGATGCATTCTTACAATGTAAATCGGCAATGGCAGCAGCGAATGAAATATAGTTTCCAGAGCCTGTATTACTAATTACATAGGTACCATTCAGCGGTGAAACATTTGCTAGTACAGCACTAGAGGTGATGGTTTGATTTCCAAATGAGCATGTTACAATACAACGATACCAAGTATCAATATTGGCAGAGGTAATATAATAAGATTCTGTGGCGCCGTTAATAGATACAAAACCTGTTGAAGAATCTATTGTGCTCGCTTGCCATTGGTAAGTAGTTCCTGTGTTATAAATATTACTTAAAGAGATCGCAAATGATGAATCGGAACAAGGACTGACATTACTTATCATTGCAGATGATGAAGTAGGTATGCCATTGCATGGTGCAGATATTATGCCATCAAGTTCCCAAGCACCAAGATCTGGCGCAAAACCTATACCCGTATAATCAATATCTCCTGCGCGAGCCGACTTTAAAAAATCGCCTTTTACAGAAGAAACTTTATAACCGCCGCTTTCAACCCCAGTTGGCACAATTGTATCAAACTTTAAAAAATTTGCATCGCTTCCTACAATAGATTGAAATGCGACATTCTCAGTAAATGAATTTCTTTCAGCAGTTGGTACCGAGGTGGCGATATAGGTTTTATATCCGTTTAAAGTAAAATAAGATGAAGTGCCATTTGTAAAAAGTAAATGAGTACTTGATGGAATTCCAGAATAATATACATTTCTATTTGACCTAGCATCATAGTTACTATTATTGGTAGAATTTCGTCTGAACGCCACTGTTGTTCCTGTTCCCTTAGGTGTGCTTAAGTTCACTACAATATTATTTCGAAAAATAAATCGTTCATAGTTTCCATTTGAACTTGAATTTTGATGAATACCAGAAGTTCCGAAATTAGTTGATGTAGAAGAACTTGCATCTAAATAAATTGTGTTATGCGCAATATCTATAATAAGTGAATCCGTTAAACCACTGCACGAAGTTTCTAAGGCGGTAATTGCATTGGTGCTAGTGCAAACAGGAGCTGTGAGTAAACCAATTAAATTATTATGAATTTTAATAAAGCCTGGTCTGCCGTTATCATTAACATAAATACCATTGAGCGTTGAACCTGATGATGAACTAGCCCCACTACTTAAACTATAAATTTTGTTTCGTAAAATTTCAATAGATGGATTATAGGACGAATAAAATAATCTTATACCAGCAGTATAATAACTTCCTAAATTGGAAACGATATTATCACGAATTAAACATTTAATTACATTCGAAACATAAATACCATAAATAAAAGGCAGAACAGTTGATGTGGTGTTTAAGTTTGTAATAATATTTGAATCAATAATACATGAATCATTTTGTCCACCCGTTACATAAACACCGTAAGAAGCACTAGGAGTTGTTAAATTCGAAATCGTATTGCCTATTACTTCTTGCTTATAAAAAGAATTTGAACTTGCGTAATAACCATAAATAGACCCAGTCGTTCCAGCCATATTAATAGTTCCACTAATGGTATTATTTCGTGCTGAAAGAAATGAGCTATCACCAATAACACTATTGTACATTAAATATGAAATTGCGCTTGCCACTGAGCCTCCAAATATATTATTATGCATCAAGGCTGTTTTACCTGGTATTTGTAATGAAAAACCAAAGCTATAATTACTTATCCAATTCACCTCACCGGTTGTATTCGTTAGTGTGATCGCATTATTACTATAACTACAATATCCAGTTGAGCCATAGATATCCAAACCAAATAAATCTGAAATATGCGGAACCCCTCCGCCTGAAGCATTATGGATGGTATTATAATTTATATTGAGATTGATAATATACTTAGATGAAATTCCTGCTGAAATATTTGCAACCCCACCACCAAAATTTTGGATGATATTTCCAGCACCCATTTGTCCAATTGTAAAATTTCGATCATAGTAATATGGTGCTATATAATTTGCATAATAACCATAACAATAAATTCCACGATGAACATTTTGTATGGTATTTCCTGTAATTAAAAAGTTCATATGTTGTCCGCTTGCAGCTGTTAAGGTTACGCCATCTGATGCGCTTAACGCTGTTTGACCATTGTTTATATAAATGCCAATCACAAAAGCACTTGTACCTTTTGTCATGGTAATGTTCGAATTTTTGATACTTACATTTTGTGAGCCATTGGCACCATTTGGTTTATGAAAATAATACCCATATTCGATACCCATACTTGCTGAAGCAATATCCAATCCATTGAAATGAATATTATCTGTGCCATCTATTCGAAGCACGCCATCACCATATCCACCGTTTCCAGTTGTTACAAGAATACCGCCATCTTGTCGAGTGAGTTTAGGATTGGCATTCACTCCATTTTTTTGAAATGTAATTGGATATAATGCAGAACCCGCTTGTGTAATGGTGTATTGAGCATTCGTTGTTTCCGTTGAACCAGACGCTAAATTAAATGTAACAGGACCATTTATAGCAGTTACACTATTTAATGCAGCAATTGCACTTGAAAGTGAAACATAGCTGGCAGCTATAACAGGCACTGTATTGGTATTACCGGTTACTGTAACCGAAATCAACGCCCATGATTTATTAATACAAAGAAAACATGCAATGACAAAAAGCAGTAGTGTTTTACGCATCATAAAAAAATTAAAGTTCGCAAATTAGTATAATCATGATCAAGTAACAAGAATAGATATTCACCTACTCTCTCAATCACTTTTTAGATAATATTTTACAGCCATTCTTCCATTTTGGATTAATCTGTTTTTTTGTTGCGGACTTAACTTCTTTAAAATTGGAGAAATATCAGCTGAAGAAACCGAAATGGTTCGAGACCAATCTGCTTGCGTTAATGTTTGACGATTTAAGCTCTCGAGAATATAAACATACGATGCCTCTAAATATTGTTTAAATGTTTGAATTGGATATGGCTCAAGTCCACCATTTAGTTTATCTAATTGAATTTGATTTTCTGTATCGATACGAATACCAATTGTTTGGTTATTAGGTAATCGTAAAGGTTGATTGTTCGAATCAATTACACTACTATCAAACATAGTGATTGGGAAATTTGCAACCAAACCGCCATCGATCATAATATCAAGGTTATTTCGATTTTTTGTTTTATGAATAATATTTCCTGCGCTATCAATAAAAACCGCTTTAAAATAAAGTGGTATGGACATTGAAATACGAACTGCATCTTTAACCTTCATTTGAGGATAATTATGATAGGAAAAGATAATCACCTTTTGTTGATTTAAACAAGTAGCAGTTATATATAAGTCTTTATATCCTTGATCATGCAGTTCTTTAAAGGTGATATTTTTGTTACCAGTTTTTCTGCTGATTATTTTCTCTAACCAAGAAGTAAATTTATTTCCTTTGTAACATCCAAACTTATTTTTCATTCTAATAAAACCTCCAATGAATGAAAAGCCCCCATCATTAAATGATTCAAAATTTGTGTGATAAATGATATCTCTAATTTCATTAGAACGATAACCTAATGAAACAGCCAATGCTGTTATAGCACCTGCTGAGGTACCACCTACCCTTCTAATATGATTAAGAATATTTCGTGTCTCGAGTTCTTCCAAAACACCAGCATACGCAATTCCTCTTATTCCAGCTCCTTCAAATACTAAATTCTGGTATTTGCCTTCTTGGGCTTTTGATGGAAGATGAATAAATTGGCTAAGAACAATGAAAAAAAACAATTTCTTGAAAAGAATAAAATATGAATTTGAAATTTGAGTCATTATTCCATTACTCTTTTGTAGTGGTATTTGAAAGTTCTAAAATAGATTGCGTTACTTTA
The DNA here is from genome assembly GCA_035388625.1 of Chitinophagaceae bacterium. Lineage (GTDB taxonomy): Bacteria > Bacteroidota > Bacteroidia > Chitinophagales > Chitinophagaceae > OLB11. The sequence goes on from DAOOQH010000029.1 coordinate 4,504, forward strand.
TCCCAACTATATTTTAGTTTTTCCTTTCTAATATTTTGTACTAACTCGGAACTATCCAATTTAAAAAATTCAATAATCGTATTAGCAATTGAAATCGCATTAGGCTCGGCAACTAAACCTATTGCAGTAGGCACAAGATCTGGAAGTCCACCAACATTGGTTACTATCATAGGTTTTTCGAAATGATAAGCTAACGGTGTAACACCACTTTGAGTGGCACTTTTATAAGGTTGAATAACCATATCAGCAGCACTCAAATAATATTTCACTTCACTGTCTGTAATAAACTCATTCTTTAATAAAATGTATTCGCTGATATTAAGTTGATCAATTAGTTCAAGATAAGGTTGTTGGTTATCATAAAATTCGCCAGCAACTACAAACATTACATTATTCTTTTCAAAAAAATGACCTTGCTTCAAAATGCCTATAGCTTCAAAAAGAAGATCGAGTCCTTTATATTTTCGAATAAACCCAAAAAATAAAACCACACTTTTATTTCTATCAATATGTAAAAAATCTTTTGCTAAATTGATATCAACTTGCTCACCAAAATTATCATAAAGCGGATGTTTAATTTGCAAGGCTGGTTTCTGATTGAATAATTTTAAATCACTCAAAACTTTCGAACTCATTGTAATAAAAGCATTCACTGGTTTTAAAAAATAGGTTGTGAATTGTTTGTCGCCGAAACGTTTTTCATGTGGAATGATATTGTCTGCAATACAAATGATTCTTGTATGCTTATTTTGTGAAACCAAGCGTAAAATTGTTCCCAGACAGGGTCCCATAAAAGGTATCCAAAAACGAACCACAATAATATCTGGTTTACGTTTCATAAGTTTATATCCAACACTAAGCCAGTTAATGGGACTGATAGAATTAATACATTCAGTAATTTTCAAATCGTTCGGTGCCGGTTCAGTAGAATATTGTGAAGTACCAGGAAATAAAAAAGATGGATACTGCAATGAAAAAGTAAAAATTTCTGTATCATGACCTTCTTGAATGAATTGCCTTGCTAACCTTTCATTGAAAGTAGCTAAACCACCTCTTAAAGGATGAGCAGGACCAATAATACAGATAGATGGTTTCATATTTCTTTCGAGCTTGCAAGATAATCAATCAAGTTTCAAACAGAAAAATAATTAGTAGATTAAAAGACTTCCAAATTAAATGAATCAACTAATTCATTAATAATTGTTGATATAAGGTTACCACTTCCTTTGCCTCTTTCACATCATGTACACGTAAAATAGAGGCTCCATTTTGAAGCGCAATCATATTTAAAGCTGTAGTACCATTCAGCGCTTGTTGCGCGTCTGTACCAAGCGGTTTGTATATCATAGACTTGCGTGACAAGCCTGCTAGAAGTGGTTTTCCAAGATCGAGGAAAAGACTAAGTTGATTGAGCAATTGATAATTATGTGAAATTGTTTTACCAAATCCAAAACCTAAATCCAGAATAATATCTTCGAGACCTTTATCATTCATCCAATTTATTTTTTGATTTAAATATTGAAAAACCTCTAGACTCACATTTTCATAATGAGGATTAATTTGCATGGTTTCTGGCGTTCCTTGCATATGCATACAGATATAGGGAACCTTGTATTGAATAGCGATATCAATTATTTTGGGATCGAGTTCACCTCCACTAATATCATTGATGATGTCGGCACCAGCATCTAAACATTTTTCTGCTACCTCACTTCTAAAAGTATCAATTGATAAAATCGTTGAAGGGAATTTAGAATGAATGGCTTTTATAATAGGCAACACGCGTTCGAGTTCTTTTTCAGCACTTATCATTTCTGCTTTAGGTCGTGTGCTTTGTCCGCCAATATCCAGTATGGTGGCACCGTTGGCAATCATATTCATTGCATTGAGTTCCAACTCAGCCAAACTACTTTCCCTTCCCTTGTTATAAAACGAGTCGGGTGTGGCATTTAAAATCCCCATAATAAGAGGGTTTTCGCGACTAATCGTAATTCCTTTAATTTTCATGAAAATATAAATGTCAAATAAGTTATTTTTGGCGATTGAACACGAAGATATAACGAGAATGGCAAATACCGAACAAGAGTACATGACAGTTGTTGCAAAATGCAAAGATATTTTTATCAGAAAAAATAATGACTATGGCACTTCATGGCGTGTACTGAGGCCCATATCGATTGTAGATCAATTATATATCAAGGCGCAACGAATACGAACCATTCAAAATTTAGGCACACAAAAAATAAATGACAATATTGAAGGTGAATGGATGGCCATTATCAACTATGGAATTATTGCCCTCATTCAAGAAGAATTTTCGAATTCAGACGAATGGGATATTCCAATTGAAACGGCTTTAAAATTGTATGATAAACATTTGAATGAAACCTTTGGTTTAATGCAAAATAAAAATCATGATTATGGTGAAGCTTGGCGCAACATGAGTCAAGAATCGTTTGCTGATTTGATATTAACTAAGGTACTACGCATTAAACAAATTGTTGCCAATGATGGCAAGACTGAAATTTCTGAAGGGGTAGATGGTAATTATCGAGATATAATTAATTATGCCATTTTTGCATTGATACTTTCGAATTCATAGGAATAGGATGACTAGGTTGTATTCAGATATCGTTTATCCTTTTTCTTGAAGCAATGTAAGATAAAAAGCTAATGTTCTAAGAAGCGTCTTCGCTTCGTGGTTTTATTCTATTGCTTTCAGCAATCAACGTAATTGCACTTGAAACACGGCTGGCGCAGGTTTGTAACCTGTGCCTAAAATAGTAAAAATATCAATAATTGCAGATTGTATTTGCGTGAGGGATTGTAGCGGAAAGCCCGCATCCCGAAGTAGAAAAATGAAATGAGGAACGAATGAAATTTTTCACTTTCGGGAGAGGACTTGCAGCGTAGAGCCCGACCCGAGATCACGCTTGGCCTCGGCGTGACGAAGGGCACGCCCAAAAAAATTAATTGAATTATTTACTTGAATCTCGCAACGAATTTTCTAATTCTGCAATTTCAGTTTGAGATAGATATCGCCATTTACCTGTTTGCAATTTATCGAGATGGATATTCATGATTCGAATACGAACCAACGATTGCACATCATAGCCGAGCGCTTCACACATTCGACGAATTTGTCTATTTAAACCTTGCTTTAAAATAATTCGAAATTTTTTACCGCTTTCTTGTTTCACTTTACATTTCAAGGTAGTGGTACCCAAAATTTCAACTCCATTTGACATATGATTGATGAACTCTTGTGTGATGCCTTTATTGACTGTAACGAGGTATTCCTTGTCATGGTTGTTTTCGGCACGAAGTATTTTATTTACAATATCGCCATCATTGGTGAGCAATATTAATCCTTCAGAATCCTTATCTAATCTGCCGATTGGGAAAATGCGTTTGGGATAATTAATAAACGAAATGATATTGGTTTTGTCGTTTGTATCAGTGGTAGAGGTGATGCCAATGGGTTTATTAAAAGCCATATAAACGGCTTGCACTTTTTTCTTTTTTATATATTCAAAATCGACACTCACACTGTCGCTATCCGTTACCTTCTGAGTAAGTTTAGCCACCTTATCATTAATCATCACCCTACCCTGTTCAATTAATTTATCGGCTTCACGGCGCGAGCAATATCCCGACGAGCTAATATATTTATTAATTTGAATTCCTTCGTTTTGCATACTTAAATGCAATACTACGTTTAAACATCAAATTAAAGAAGGAAGAAGAAAAATAGTATAGCCATAAAAAAGTAAATAAAACGCTCTATATTGCTTCTTTAATTTCATTTATGCAAAATAAAAAACTGTCGCTTTTCATTTTAATTTCAAGTTTATTGATTTTGTTGATTCATTTATTGAATTCATTTTTATTTCATTTTGACGCCGATACCTTGATGGCATTTCGATTTATTGGATTGTCATTTTTAATTTATTATGGCTGGTATCAGAAAAAACTTCCTACATGGATATTAATTTCAATGTTATTAGGCATTGAAATTGGATATGATTTTCCCGAGTTTGCTGTGAAATTAGATGTATTAAGTAAGATATTTTTAAAGCTGATTAAAACAATTATAGCGCCATTAATATTTGCCACTTTGGTGGTTGGTATTGCGGGTCATTCAAATTTAAAACAGGTTGGTCGAATTGCTTGGAAGTCATTGGTATACTTTTATTTTGCTACAACCATCGCTTTATTTCTTGGTTTGGCAGTCATCAATTTTACAAAGGCCGGCTCTGGTATTGCCCTACCTAAAGATGCAGTTCAAGAAATGCCTTCAGTAAGCAAACAAACTTGGCAAGATATGTTGCTTCATATTTTTCCTGAAAATATTGCCAAATCAATAGTTGATGGTCAGGTTTTACAAGTAGTTATTTTCAGTATCATATTTGGAATTGCGCTTGCCATGCTGAGCGATAAATTGCGAAAACCGATGCTTGATTTTTCGGAAAGTTTGGCTGAGACCATGTTTAAGTTCACCAATATCATTATGTATTTTGCGCCCTTTGGTGTGGGCGGTGCCATCGCATATACCGTTGGGAAATTAGGCATAGGCGTTTTATTAAATGGCATTTATTTGGTACTTACTTTATATGGTGCCTTAATTGCTTTTGTGCTATTGGTTCTATTACCTATTTGTTTGGTTGCTCGTTTGAATATTAAAAATTTATTTAAAGCTGTTGCCGAACCATTTACATTAGCTTTTGCAACGGCGAGTTCAGAAAGTGCTTTACCAAAGGCCATGCGTAATATGGAACATTTTGGTGTGCCACGTAAAATAGTTTCATTTGTAATGCCGCTGGGTTATAGTTTTAATTTAGATGGTACGACCTTGTATCTTTCGTTGGCGAGCATATTTGTGGCGCAAGCTTGTGGAATTGATTTGAGTTTTGGCAATCAGGTTTTTATAGTTTTCACTTTAATGATTACGAGTAAAGGTGTTGCAGGTGTACCTCGTGCATCCTTTGTAATTTTGCTTGGTACCATTGCATCTTTTTCCTATTTGGGTTTAAAAGAATGGCCTTTATATATTATTTTAGGTATTGATGCCTTAATGGATATGGCTCGAACAAGTATTAATGTAATGGGCAATTGTATTGCGAGTGCTGTGGTGGCACGTTGGGAAGGTGAATTGGATGAGACTAAAATGAATAATGTTCATTTATTAGAACAGAGTATTGATGGATAAATTTGATCATCTTCAAATTGATCTTAATGAATAAAATACCTAGTTAATTTTTGTTGCATTCTGCTCGAGTCTGTAATGCATGATCAATTCAAGTTGAGATAAATGACGAAATCCAATTTGTATCGTACAACAATCAATAATTTCTATGAAAGTTTTAATCTATTTGAAGATTTTAAATTGTAATCATTTTATATTTGTTTGATACGATAACCTACTCATGAAAAAAATTTACCTACTCCTTTTATTGCAGTCTTTTTTCAGTTTTTCATTTGGACAAATTACGTCCTTGCATGAAAACTTCTCAACCTGTATTACCGGTTTACCTAATAATTGGCAAAAGTATAATGTTACCGGTAGCGACTCATGGCAATGCACCAGTGCGGGGCAAACGAGTAGAGGAATTATTATGAGTGGATATAGTGGTGGCATGAATAATACCAATGAAGATTGGGTGATATCGCCACAAATTGATTTGAATTTATATACCAACCCGATGCTTTCTTTTTGGTGTAGAACAAAATATAGCGGTCCTTTTATTCAAGTTTTAATCTCTAATAATTATAGTGGTAGCGGCAATCCAAACTCAGCAACATGGAATACCCTGCCTGCAGTTCTTCCAACTGCAAGTTCGGATGTTTGGTTTTTATCTGACAATATCAGTTTATTGGCTTACAAGTCGCAACCATTTTTCATCGCATTTAAATATATTTCAAATACATCGGCAGCTGCCACCTGGAAAGTAGATGAAGTGAATATTACTGACGGCTCACTTTTTCTTTCCAAAAAATTTATTAATGTTGGACAAACATCTGCAGGACTTCCGTCAGCATCTTCACCACTTGCTTTTACCATGAGTGGCGGTATTACAAGTTTTACAGCGAGTGTGCAATCACCTTTTGAAATTTCGTCAGATGGAATTAATTATAATACCCAGCTAAATTATAATCCTTCAATTTCGGGCAATACACAATTTGTATATTTACGAATCAATCCAAATATCGATGACAAAGTATATCGAAGCGAACTCAGATTTATTTTAAATGGGAATATATTATCAGAAGATGTAAAATTGCTTGGTACCTCCTTACCAGATGATAAAACATTGAGGGTTTATACTTGGAATATGCGATGGTTTGGCGATCCTGGATCATGCAGTTGCGATACCAATGAAGCGCGATTAAATGCGACTCAAATATTAAAAGATATCAATGCCGATATTTATTGTTTGCAAGAAGTTGTGAGTGCAAGCCAAATTGGTTTGATAACTTCTTCATTAGGACCAAAGTATAGTTATATTGTTTCGCCTTATTGCTCCTTTGCAACTAGTACAAGTAGTTCTAATTATGGCACCGGTCAAAAGCTAGCCTATATTTATAATACTGATAAGATTGAGAATCTAGGAACCTTTGGCTTATTGGCTTCAACCTACCCATCCGATACTTCTACTAATTCGGGATATTATTGTTTTGCTTCTGGTCGATTTCCTTTTGTGTTGAAAGCCAAGTTGAAATTAAAAAATGGATTATCAGATAGCATTATATTTTCAAACATACATGCAAAAGCAATTTCTGATATTGCTTCTTATAATAGAAGAGAATGTGGCGCTATTAAAATGACAGATAGTTTAAATTCATTATTTCCTAATAATAAAATAATTGTGCTTGGCGATTATAACGATTATTTAGAAGGCACAACGGTTTCAAGCTTGAGTACTTCACCTTATCAATACATGCTTAATCATGGGTTTGAAGGCATTACATTACCATCAAAATATCCGAATCAAACAACCTATGTTGGCTCATTTAATAATATCATTGATAATATTTGTATGAGTAACAATTTAAATCCAAGTTATCCTGACAGTTCTTGTTTTATTTTTTCGGAAGTTGAAAATTATATTAATAATTATAGTAGTTCAACGAGTGATCATTTACCAGTGATAAGTTATTTTAAATTTAATTTCAATTATGCAACCAATATGGATGAGGTTAATGCGAATCTTAGATCCAATTTATTTTCGATTCAGAATCCATCAACACATAGTTTAAATTTATTTTTAAGCGATGGACTTAGCGAGAAAATAAAATTAAACGTTTATGACATTACGGGCAAATTAGTTTTTAGACAAACTCTAATAAAAGCAAGTAAGCATCTACAAATCAACCTCAACCATCTTCATCGAGGGATGTATATAGTAGAAATTGATGATGGCAGTCGGCATGAAGTAAAAAAATGGATGGTGATTGAATAGAGATAATCCGAATTAGATTTAGTTGAAAAATGACTATTATTTTTCCATCTTTTCTGGTTTAGAACCATTATTCAAAATGGAATTAATTGTCTCAAAATGTTCTTCAGTAAGACCAATGTATGGACTTGTTTGTACTAAATTCATTTTTAGAAAATCGGGAAGCTCATTTAAAGACTTATCATCATCAATAATTACAAAAGCCTCATCAACATTATTTAAATTAAACCAATTGATAATTTCATCCTTTCTATTCAAATTTTTAATATTTTCAGGAAGTGATAATAAATTTTTAACTTGAATACCTCTATTATTGAAAATACCTTTCCACTCCTTTATACTATATTTAGATTTATGTGATGTTGTGAGTATAATTGTAACAGTGTCAGATAATAATTTCTGAAGCGAACTTATTGCTCTGCTGCTAAAAACTGGAAACCCATCATTTAATAATTCCGGAGTTGTCCAACCTTTCGCAGGAACCATTACACCATCTATATCTAATAAAATTAACACAAATGCAAAATTATACTTTATTTCAGCAATTCTTCTATTTTCTCAATTGGAATATTATTATACTCTGCATCAAATTGATTTAACATATCTATTTTTGCTTTGGTATCCCAATCTTCATCATCAAATACGATCGATTCCCATTTGACTTGCATGGAGGCTGATGAAAGTTTTCCTGGAATTTTCTCAAGTGGAAAATTTGCTAATATTGACGCAAGATATCTATGATGTCCGTCGCAGATTAAATTATTTTCTACTCTTATTCCAGAGAATTTTATTCCTGATGACATTTTTTTAAATATCCTTTTAATAATAGGCAAACACAATTTAGCGTGTGTAGAGCTTAATTCAATTTCATTCTTTTGAATAAAATCAATTAATACTTCTTTTGTAATGTTCTTCAATAGATTGGTTTTTCGAAAGACAAAAATAAAAGAAGAGGTGCCAATTAAAAAATAATTTCCTTCTACAAATTAATATCTGTTAATACAGTTTAAAGCATCGTGAGAAAGTACAGGGTTGTGAATGGTAATATGCTTATATTAAATGCACTTCCTTATTTTCAACAAAAAAACTAAATGAATAGTATCCAAAAAGTAGAAATCCGACCTATATCACTCAAACCTAATGAGCCACAGCTTCAACATCTTTTGGATTATGTTTATGCTTAAATAAAATAGCAAACGCAATAGCTATGACTAAAGCATAAATGGCAAAGGTGAGCCATATAGATTGCCAATCTTTTGAACCATCATGAGTAAAATATTTATCAATAATAAAGCCACTTACAGAGCTACCAAACATAGCACCGAACCCATTCGTCATCATCATAAACAAACCTTGAGCACTTGATCGAATACTTGCATCGGTTGAAGTTTCAACAAATAGAGAACCAGAAATATTAAAAAAATCAAATGCCATTCCATAAACAATACACGAAAGTATAATCATCCACAAACCACCAGATGGGTCGCCATACGCAAAGAGTGCAAATCGCAATACCCACGCTAACATACTGATTAGCATAACCTGTTTAATACCAAACTTTTTCAAAAAAAATGGTATTGCAAGTATGAATAAGGTTTCAGAAATTTGGGATATGGACATGATGATGGTTGAATACTTGACAACAATTGAATCTGCATATGCAGGAATTTTAGAAAAGTCTGAAAGAAATACATCGCCATACATATTTGTAAGTTGCAAGGCTGCACCTAAAAACATAGAGAAAATAAAAAACAAAGCCATTTTATAAGTGGCAAACAATTTAAACGCATTTAAACCTAATGACTCGATAAATGAAGAATTTGAAGAAATTAAATTTTGAGGTTTACACTTTGGCAATGTAAACGAGTAAATGCCTAATGCAATTGATGCCAATGCAGAGATATAAAACATATTTGAACTAGCCTTATTACCTGTTAAATTAGTGGTCCACATAGCCACAATAAACCCAATAGTTCCCCAAACTCGAATTGGTGGAAAAACTTTAATCACCTCAAAATTATTTTCTTTCAAGATATAATAAGCAACAGAATTAGAAAGTGAAATAGTTGGCATATAAAATATCATAGCGATTAAAATAACCCAAAAGAAATTTGTTGGTGAATTGACCTGAGGAATATAAGCAATTGCCAAACCTCCTAAAATATGTAAAATGCCATATAATTTTTCGGCATTCATCCATTTATCAGCTATAATACCTGTAATGGCAGGCATAAATAATGATGAAATACCTAATGTTGAAAATATGGCTCCAAATTCAGCACCATTCCACTGTTTAGTCGCAAACCAATAATTACCCACAGTAATAAGCCAAGCTCCCCAAATAAAAAATTGAAGAAAACTCATAAGCGTCAATTGATTTTTTATTCCCATAGTCTGATTATATTTTCATTATTAAATTTATAGTTCGTAAATCTAATATTATATCGGTGATTAAACAAGTAAGCAAAATATCCTCTTTAGAATCTTCATCATTTTTTATACTTTTGCTCAACTAGTCAGAATATATCTATTAGATAATAATCATAAATAAATTGAATACAAATTCCACCATTCTAATCACCGGAGCAGCGGGTTTTATTGCAAGTTGCATGGCTACCTTTTTAAACAAAAAGGGGTATTCTCAATTAATTCTTGTAGATGATTTTTCGCGTATAGACAAATTGAATAATCATAATAAAATTCAATGTATTGCTAAAGTTAACCGAGATGAAATTAGTACTTATTTACTCGATGCACCCAAGATTGATGCTGTGATTCATTTTGGTGCGCGCACTGATACAACTGAAATGAATTATGAAATTCACGACAAACTCAATGTGGTTGCTTCAAAAGTGCTATGGCATTATTGCACTGAAAAAGAGATTCCATTTATTTATGCTTCTTCAGCGGCAACTTATGGCAATGGTGAATTGGGTTATCATGATGATCATGAAATATCAAATGAACTACAACCGCTTAATCCTTATGGTGTTTCAAAAAATGAATTCGACAAATTTGTACTTCAACAAAAAACACAACCTCCAAATTGGTATGGTTTAAAATTTTTTAATGTGTACGGACCAAATGAATATCATAAAGGTAGAATGGCATCTGTAATTATGCATGCATCAAAACAAATTAAAGAAAAGGGCAGTTTGAAATTGTTTAAATCTCATCATCCAGATTATATTGATGGTGGACAAATGCGTGACTTTATTTATGTAAAAGATATTTTAAATGTCACCTATTGGTTATTCATGAATTTACCGAATAGTGGCATTTATAATTTAGGGACAGGTAACGCAGCAAGTTTTTTACAATTGGCAAATGCTATTTTTCACTCAATGAATTGCAAGCCCAGTATTGAGTTTATTGACACCCCGATTGATATACGAGAAAAATATCAATATTTTACAGAAGCCGATATGACAAAATTGTTGAATGCTGGTTACGACAAAAATTTCTTCTCAATTGAAGAAGGTATTGATGATTATTATAATAATTATTTAAAAGAAGGACTTTACTATTAATATCATTCTTTAAAGATTTTCCTAATTAAATTCTGGACTTAAAGGCACATAGAGCAGTGGATTAAATTTATTACCAAGTGCTACAACAGATTCTTTCCAGAGCAAATCATCATTCGTGGCAAAAACTTGTTCATCTGTGGCATTTGATACCAACCATGAACTCATATCCAATTCTGCATCAAGTTGACCTTCACCCCATCCAGAATAACCTATGAAAAATTTGCAATTTGATTCATTTATTTTACCGAGTTTTATATTCTCAATAGCAGATTCTAAATCACCGCTCCAATAAATATTTTCGTTTATTAAATCACCACCAATTAAATCGGGTACCGAATGAATGATGTGTAAAGAATCTAAACCAACTGGACCACCAATATAAAGTGGGAAATAAATACCATTTAATTCAGAAATCAGAGATGACAAATCGTGGTCAGCTTTTTTATTAAGTACATAACCCACACTTTCTTTGGCGTCATGATGACAAATATAAATTACGGATTTTTGAAAGCTTTTATCTTGCAACATAGGTTCAGAAATCAATAATTTTCCGTTTCCTATTTTGATATTGGTATTATAATTTAATAAATCTTCTATCATTGCGCCAAACTTTATACTAATATAATATCGAGTCTATACAAATTCAAATTATTAGGCAAATAATTTGAGGTGAATTTGAAAGCCACAATTTTAAATTTGCAATTTGAACTCGATTCGAAATCATTAAACAGAATAAAATCTGATTAAATTATATTGTTCTGAATCGCTCTGAGAATATACTTTACCAATATGTTTAGGCAATTTTGAATGCCAGTTTATTTTCAGAAAGTAGTTTTTGTAATTTAGGTATGGTGCTTTTACCCATTCCATGAAGATTCAATATCTCTTTTTCGGTAAAGGTTGAAAGTTGATCTAAATTTAAAATCCCATTATTTTCTAAAGCCCTTCTTGCAGGTGCTCCAATTAAAGATAAAAAATGATCTTTCGGTTTTCGCTCTTCTTCGCAAATTGGGCAAACAGGACAATCAGAACTTTTGTAAAATTGATGTCCCTTCTCACAAGTTTTTGATTTCCTTTTAGATTCCATTATCAAATAAATTAATTGAATGAATTCGATTTGAAAGTATGTTCAAAGATATTTTTTCCATGAAGCAAAATCTTATTCAAACCATGCAATTATATTATGCATTGGGAAAATTTGTATCCGAACCTTAGTCAGAAGACTTCTTAATTAGAGATAATAAAATAAGTTATCCATTAAAAATATTCTGATCGTGTTAGGATTTAATTTTGAAATGGGTCAGAAAATTTAGGATTATGAATTAAATTTTCATCGGTTAAGGTAGTTAGAAAAGCAACAATATCATTGATATCGCCATTGGTTAAATTCAATTTTCTTGGAGGATTTACACTACCACCACTCCATGGATTTTCTTTTAATCGAGTATCTAAATTTTTATGATCAACCACATTTGAATTATAATGATTGAGTACATCTTTCAATGTAGCAAATCTTCCATCATGCATATACGGTGCTGTTAAAGCCACATTTCGTAAACTTGGCACTTTAAAAATACCTTCTTGTGATGCATCATTTTCGCCTAATCCTTTATCTTTATATTCCATCTCTAAACCAATATTGGCAAAATCATTTTCATTCCAACCTCTCAAATTTGAACCACTATGGCAGTTTGTACATCCCTTTTCTTGAAAAAGTTGAGCGCCATGTTTTTCAGCTTGGGTTACACGAGGATCAGTTGTTTGTCCCCATCCCATACCGAAACCACCACCATTCATTAAATTAGTTTCATCGGCCTTTGAATTATAAGCAACCATAGAACGTAAAAACTGCGCCATGGCTTTTGAAATTTTTTCTTTGGTTATTTCCTCACTTCCAAAAGCATTTTTAAATAGTTGCGGATAATAATCAATCGTAGCAATTTTCTTGGGTAAAATATCTATTTTTTCCATTCCCATTTCAACCTGATGTTTAATTGGTTGCAGTACCATATCTTCTAAAGCCGTGGTTCGATGATCCCAAAAATATCCTCCAGAACTGATTGCATTCACAATCGCCATTGAATTTCTACTTGTTTTCTTTCCCTCAAATCCTGTGCTTAAATTAACAGGATCGGCAAAAGCTTGCGATTGAAAATGGCAAGATCCACATGCTGTTTGATTATTGATAGATAGCTTTTTATCATAAAAAAGCACCCTACCCAAGGTAGCACCATGGTCGGTAATGGCATTATCCCCTGGTGTATTATTCAGCGCATCTAAGGGCAATACAACATTATAATCGGAGACTGTGGCTGGCAATACCGGACTATTCGAAGATTTTGTTTTATTGCTTTTATTACATTGTGTAAAAAGCAAACAACTTGAAGTAACGAATGCGAGTAAAAGAATATTGGTTTTCATAATTAACTTTTTAATTAAAAGTGATAAGTAATATAAATTGAAATTGGATAATCGATTTGAATGCCATGCTGTCTATTAATATCATTGGCATAATTTTCTTCTGGAAATGCCGAAAACTTTTTACCTGAATAAGAATTTGAATATTGATAAGCTAAAATATATTCGGTAAACAAACTCAAGCGTTTATTAATTTGATATTGTAACATAAAATTAGGTCCAGCAGCCACACTCCATGTTCTATTGTTAAAAGTTACTTTATCGAAGCCACTATCAAAAACTTTGGTATCAAAAAGTACAAATGATGTAGCCACTAACCCATAACCGAATTTAAGTTTATTAGATATTGATTTCATTCTGAGTCCGCTTATAGTTAAATCAAACTTATTATAATTCTCCTGCCTTTTATCAGTAAATAAATCACTTTCGAATGATTTATTTTTCATTGATACGCGTGCCCCAATTCTATACAACATTTTTGGTGTTTGTTTTCCAATGTATATAAACGGTGCTTTAAGATTTAAATTACTATCAATTGCTGTATTTTTTGAAATGACTTTTAAAATAGGTTCTAAAAAATTGATTGATATCGTTGCCTTATAGGAAGAGTCTTTTGGTTTTGACTGAGTTTCACTTTGAGCAAAACTTGTTTGACACAAAATGAAAATGACAAGTACTAATAAAATATATGGAAGGTTTTTTTTCATATTAAAATTGGAGCGTTTTTTTACGAATCGATATCATGCTTTGTCCAGATATTTGATTAAAAACATTTTCAACAATGATTAATGTATTACCATCTAAAAATATTTTAGATTGATTAAAAGATGAGCTAGATAATGAAAAAGAGGATATCATTTTTAAAGTAGCTAAACTATACACTTGAATATTTGGTGTAGCTACAGCCACAATAAATTTTTCATCATCTGAAAAAACGAAATCTCCAAAACTTGAAAATCCAAAATTCTCTAAAAAGCCGAGTGATACGAAATCTTTTGTGAGTAGTTGACCGTTCGTACCTATTATATAATTGCCATTTGGTGATATCCTACAAATATTCCAAAGTAAAAAATTATCAGTAACTGACTGTAAAAGGGTTGGCTTTTTGTTGGTCCCTATTTGATATGAACTAACTAATCCAGAAGTTGAGAATGAAGTTGTAACTAATAAATTACCTGATTCAGAAAAAATAGAATTATCATTTGATAAACTTGAAATTGCATCAATTCTTGTATCGTTTGCTAAATTATATGTAACTAATGAATCTTGAAATCCATTATAATTTATATAAGCATGACCATTTACCGCATTAAATGAGGTGATTGGTGTTGAAATTAGATGTGATTTAATTAAATTTAAATTAGATGCATTGTATTCAGTAATTGAATTGGATGCACTGCTCGCATAAATCACCTCTTGATTATTTTCATTTTTTGTAACATAATAAGTGGTTCCAGCTCCTGCACTTACATTATTGAAAACTTCGGTACTATTTTTATAATCAATAATACTAAAGGTGTTTGAGGTTAGTCTTACATACAGTAAACCTAGTGATTTACTAATAAAAGCTTGGCTAAAAGAACCATTGAGAGAAATGCCAGACTTTACATTTACATTAGGCGAAATTAGATTTCGGTACTTGAGAACAACAACAACGCGGTAATAATTATTTCCAACACCAAGCGAATCAACAAAATGATGATTATCACTATTTGAAATTGAATTGAGAAGTAAGGTTGAGCTGATTGGCTCTTTAGAAGTTGGATCAGGTATTGCGCTTGGTGAACGATAAATTTCGTAACGAACAAAATCGCTAGTGGCCACCTTATCCCAACTCAATTTAATTCCATTATTTACCTCGGTGATTTGAAGTGAAATGGAAGTTTGTGTATAGTTATCAGATTTTTTTTTGCAGCCTATGAATGCAAAATTCAATGCTAACAAGATTAAAAATAAATACCTTTCTCTCTGAACTAATAATTTCATAAAATAAAAATAAGGATAATGATTCTAAGTTGCAAGCAATTCACCGAATTCATTACAGTAACAAAAGACGTTGCTCAATAGAAAAACATTAGTTGAAATGAGGATTTTTTTTCTATTTTGATTTTAAGTGAAAGTTTCATCGATAAGATGCATTGCGGCAACGATTGAGGCGGTACCCCGTCTCGTTTCTTAAAAACGAGACGGAGTATGAGCCGAAAGCGTGTGTGCCGCCCAAGTTTAAGTCATAGGATAAAATATTCATCCTCCTTCTACTTGGGTGCTTTAGAACAATTTTATTATCTTCGCCGCATGAATCCACAAAAGCGCGTTTTTGATAATATTGTTCAAGCTATTGGCAATACACCACTTATTAAATTAAATAGCATTACAAAAGATTTTCCTTGTCCAGTTTATGCCAAAGTTGAATATTTCAATCCAGGTAATAGTATAAAGGATCGTATAGCATTAAATTTAATTGAGGATGCCGAACGCAGTGGAAAATTAAAACCTGGTGGTACTATTGTTGAATGCACCAGCGGTAATACAGGCATGGGTTTGGCTTTAGTAGGTTTAACACGTGGATATAAATGTGTATTTACCTTGGCCGATAAAATGAGTAAAGAAAAAGTTGACATTTTACGTGCCATGGGTGCTGAGGTACATGTTTGTCCAACCAATGTTGAGCCTGAAGATCCACGATCTTACTATTCAGTGGCTGCTAGAATTGCGAAGGAAAGAGATGGATGGAACCCAGATCAGTATAATAATTTATGTAATAGAGAAGCGCATTATATGAGCACTGGACCTGAAATTTGGGATCAAACCGAAGGAAAAATTACTCATTTTGTAGTTTCAACAGGT
>DAOOQH010000030.1:0-6944 GCA_035388625.1 Chitinophagaceae bacterium
ATTATTACTACCTCCTACAATTTCAACTGAATTGCCATTTAATGTTTTGAACACTGATCCATCTGGTATTACGACATTTGTTCCAACCACAGACCCATCTGAAATAATTCGTTTACTCATCGCAGTCATATAAAGACCAGAATTTGATGAAGGTCCGAATGTATTATTACTGATATCGAGGGCACCTGAAATATTATTTAAATAGATGATATAATTAGCGATATTACTAAGTGAATTTCCAGTAGCAAGTACGTTCGAACAACTTTGAAATAGCAGTCCATAGTTACGATTCGAAAATATACAATTCAAGACAGATAAGGTTGAGACACCATTAATGTCTATTCCGTTTCCACCTGCACTTGTTTTTCCAAAATCCAAGCCACTCACTGTAATATTAGAGCCTCCCGTTATAATAAGTGGCGTTGTCATTTCCTTCAATTGGTTTCCAACTTGAATATCGCCACTAGTAGCTCCAATTGTTTTCCCCGATAAGGAAGACATATAAATCCCACTGGTTGTCACTCCACCAAACGTATTTCCGGTAGCAACTAAAGTTCCAGTCAAGGAAGATAAATGCATTGCATATGCCCCACTTACGCCAGAATTTGTGAGATCATTTCCAGTGATTGTGACATTAGAAGAATTCCCTAATATGATTCCGTAAGTACGATTCGTGATAATGCAATTCGTAATCGACATCGTTGAAATACCGCTAATATCAAGCGCCGAACCACCAGTTGAGGTTTTACCTAAATCAAGATCTGAAACTGTAATATTAGAACCGCCTGCAATGATAAGAGGAGTAATAATTTCTTTTAATTGGTTTCCGACTTGAATATTACCGAAAGATGGAGCAATAGTAATATTTGACATACCCGACATTCGAATCGCTTGAGTGGTTGAACCACCATAGGTATTCCCTGTTGCAGTGAATGTTCCTGAATTACTCGCTAAGTACAATACATAACCTCCCGAAACTCCTGAATTTGTAAAATCATTTCCTGTAATAGTGATATTCGAGTTACTTGAAAGTAACATGCCATAAATTCGGTTTGTTACAATACAATTTGTAACTGAAAGATTGGTTACACTATTCGCATCCAATCCACTTCCACCAGTTACTGATTTTCCTAAATCTAAATCAGTAATTGTGATATTAGAGCCTCCTGCAATAATAATTGGTGTTGCTATCTCTTTTAACTGCGTTCCTACTTGAATATTTCCTGAGCTAGAAGCGATTGTAATATTTGACATCCCTGCCATTCTAATTGCTTGCGTTGTGGATCCTCCGTAGGTATTGCCAGTTGCTGTAAACGTTCCTGAATTACTTACAAGGTAAAGAGAAAATCCACCACCTATTCCTGAATTTGTGAAATCATTTCCTGTGATTGTGCTATTCACATTGCTTGTAAGAAGCAAACCATAATTACGATTTCCAAGAATACAGTTTGTGATTGAAAGATTTGTTACAGTATTGACATCTATTCCAGTTCCACCTGCTATTGATTTCCCTAAATCCAAATCAGTCACAGTAATATTCGATCCACCTGAAATAGAAAGTGGAGTATTAATTTCTTTTAATTGAGTTCCAACCTGAATATTACCTGAAGTAGGACTTATAGTGATATTAGACATTGATATCATTCGAATAGCTGCATTCGTAGTTCCACCAAATGTATTTCCAGTCGCTGTAAATGTTCCGGTATTATTAGATAAGTATATTGCATAACCACCTGAAACCCCAGAATTCGTCAGGTCGTTTCCTGTAAAAACTATATTAGCAGAACTTGATAATTGAACACTATACTGACGATTCTTCAACAAACAATTTGTGATAGACAGATTTGAACTATTATTTAAAATAATTCCGACGCCTGTGGCTGTTCCAGTTTTACTTACATCAATTGCTGTAATTACGATAGCTCCTGTTGCACTTGAATTCAATATCGTACCAGTCCATGTTGAACCAATTGATATTAATGGCGTGCCGAAATAACTTGGCTGTGTAGTTCCATCAATAGTCAATGCTTCTGTAATAGTTGGCAAATCAGCAGTAAGCGTAATATCTTGCGCACCTCCACCACCAATATTAAAATCAATTATATCAGCACCTGAATTTGCATTTGCATCTAAGATTGCTTGACGCATTGACCCAGCCCCAGCATTCGAGGTACTTGTTACGGTAAAGGTTGTTGCCTTGGCCTGTAAACTCAACAAACTAATACAAAGAAGCATCAGTAACCGCTTCATTGCAGTTAATTTGAATGATTGAGAGATCTGTAAAATGTGTTTCATAATGCTTTAATTTATTAGTGTTTTTTAAGCGAAGTTTTTGATAAAGAATTCAATATGTTTTAAAATAAATTATACTCCTTCTGGCAGTTCTGACATTTATAATTATGAATTTTCAAAATGCCTAAACTGAGTACGCTTAGCATTTTTCCTAAGATTGATTTCAATTTACTTGGAACTAAATCACCGCCACATTTTGGGCAGGTAGCTCCTTCTATAGAAGGTTTGATTTGCACTTTGTCTAGGTTTAAAATAGCCATGGTTAATTTTCGATCTTCAGATTCTTAATCCTCAATTATGCATTGAAAGTCAAGAACTAATTTCTAAAGATTATCAAAAGGATTTCGTTCGCATAAAAAGAGTGATGAAACGATATGAGGGTGTGACGAAATAACCTTATTCTGGGACGAGAAAACAGAGAAGAGCACGGAGAGCTAGTGCGGAATACAGGAAAGGGTGTGGGAACGGAATGCGGAGAGCGGTTATTTAATCCCCAATCTTAGAAACAAATCATCACGATATGTTTTGCTAACCGGAATACGATGTCCAGCTAAATGAATTTCAGTAGGATTAATCTTTTCAATATGATCGAGATGCACGGCGTGACTTCGTCCTGTACGAAAAAATATATCCATCGGCAATTGTGCTAAAAAATCAGTGAAGGTAGACCGTATCATAATCCGCTTTGCATGCGTGGTGTGCAGGCGAACATAATTTTCTTCACTTTCAATGTAAAGAATTTCATTCACAAGAATCTTATGAAAAGAATGATTTTCACGAACAAATATGGCAAGATTCATCTGACTTTTCGGACTTTGGTTTTGCAATTTATGTTGCATTTGTTGTTGATAATTATTAAATGCAATTTCAATTGAAGCAAAAAGTTCTTCTTTGGTAAAAGGCTTAATGAGATAAGCATGTGGATTTACCTTTTTTGCACGTTCGATAGTAGCACTATCACTATTGGCAGTAAGAAATATAAATGGGATATGATATTTATCGTTTACTATGCTAGCCACATCTACTCCATCTTTCTTTCCACATAACTGTATGTCAAGTAATAAGATATCCGGCTTTTCAATTTCTATCATTTTCATAGCTTCTGTATAACTGATACTTGCCTCAGTAAAGGTATATCCCAGATCATCCAAGGCCATCGAAATGCTTCGGGCAATAAGTAATTCGTCTTCAACTATGCCAACTTTTATTTTAGTCATAATAATTCTTAGTTAGAAAATTAAACTCATCAATCCATTTCTTTTCTTGCCTTCAAAGATAAAAACTCTAATTTAAATACACTCCCTTGATCAAATGAATATTTCATTCTACCCCCGATTTGTCTACTTAAATCTTTGATAAGTGTCAAACCCATGGTTTTGGCAGTTTCAAAATTCATCGACAATCCATGTCCATTATCGTGATAAATCATTTCAAAATGTTGATCATTGTTTTTACCTAATTGAATATTGATGTTTAAATTCTCCACAGAAGGAAACGCATATTTATACGAATTTGTAAAAAGTTCATTCACAATTAATCCGAAAGGAACCGCCGTATCAATATCTAAAAAGATTTCGGCACATTGATTATTAAAACTTACATCCTTTCCATTGGTATTAAACATAGTATTCACTTCCTCAAATAGTTCTTGTATAAAATTTCTCAATTCAACACCTGCTAAATTTTCATGACGATATAGATTCTCATGTATGAGTGATATGCTTCGAACATTTGCTTTAGCTTGTAAAAATGATTGTTGCAATTCTGCCGATCGGTTCTTTTCTTGTTGCATGTCTAATAGACTCACAATTATTTGTAAATTATTTTTTACTCGATGATGAATTTCTTTCAATAAAACTTCCTTTTCAGCCAGCGAATTTTTTAATTGATCGGTTCTTAAAGCTACTGTTCGTTCAAGTGCATTTTTACGGGCAACAAGACGATTCGTTCTCCATCGAAAGAGCCAAATAAAACTTGCAATCATACTTAGAATAGCTAAAAAAGCAAACCAAGTATGTTTATATATTGGCGCTTTAATATGAACTGGTATCACCAATTCATTGTTGCTCCATTGCCCGTTATGCATTTGACCTTTGATATGCAACTGAAAATCGCCATATGGCAAACCACTCATTCGAATAGAGTTTTCACTGATATAATTCCAATCTTTGTCATAACCTTCTACTTTATATGCATAATTTAGTTTCCCCTCCTGAAAATCAAGTAACTGAAATTCAAGATTAAAAAACCGATCACCAGGCTCTAGATCAATTTTCTTTTGTGTTAACAAGTTATCTGTCAATTCAATGATTTTATTTTCATCTCCCGAAAATTTACTATACGAAATAATTCGCAAGGGTAAAGTGACATCTGTTGTATCACCCACAAAATCTTTTGGATAAAATGCATTCACTCCATCTAAACCTCCAAATAAAAGCATTCCATCTTTTGCTTTGAAGGATGAAGTTCTATTAAATTCGTTATGCGAAATACCATTGTCGGTTGTATATGTTTTAACTTTAAAGTTGGTCATATTAAATTTAGCTAACCCATTATCGGTACTTATCCAAAGATTATTAAATTCATCCGGCTCAATTCTATATAAAATATCTGAAGGCAACCCGGTGGCAATATTAAATTGTTGAAAATGCTGTTTTGCAATATCGCATCTATATAAGCCATCACCATTTGTAGCCACCCACACAATGTAGTTTGCATCTTCATAAGCATCTAGAATATTTTCAAATGGAAGTGCAATTCCTGCTTTTTTACTATTTGCATTCTTTCCCCAATACTGCAATACTTCTCTCGCATTTTGATCCATTAGATACAAACCATTTTGCGACACTGCGAGTATGGTTCCGTTATTTCTTTTTTTAAATCGATAGGTAAATGCTGCTTTTGGTATACTTTCATTTTTATATTCAATAGGTCGAACCGAATCTGTCAAAACATTATACACGAACAAATTTTTTGTACAACCAAGCAACAGTTCTTCGTTGTTTAAAGAATCCATTGACCATATCTCACTGAAATCATGGGTAGAAATCTTTGTTGATATAAGGTGTTTTTTTTCAGGTAGCTTGCTCAATGTGTATGAGCCGGTAATTTTGTCTCCTCGATGCTGACAAATAGAATACTTAATATCATCTAAACCAGAAGCAATACGACTATTATTTTTATAGGTATGCGTCCAGACATTTGTATATACATTTTTTTTATCATCGACATAAATTCCTCTAACCTGGTTTTCACTGCTATCATTCAACTGTAACTTGGTTACATAATGTATAAATGGGTTTTTAGAAATTTGAAGTTTGAACAATCCATCGCTGGTACAAATCCATTTATTGCCTTGAAGATCACTATATATTTCGTAAAGTTTACGATCCTCCAACTTATTCAAGTTTTGAAAAGAAAATATTTTTTGAAAGGAATGATAGTCGTACATATATAGACCCGCCTCATTCGTATAACAAAATAAATTTAGATAATTGTCATGCCTGACATACACATCAGAAGCCTTTGTAAAAGGTGAAATATAAAATTGGAATTGTTTTTTCTTCCAACCATTCAAATAACTGAGTCTATATGTGCGATCGTTTTCATCAATAATAAATTCATGTTGTGGAGTAATGGTAATGATGCCTTTATTTTTGCTGCTTGCTTTTTCTTCAAATACTTGATGCTTACTTAATAAATAAATGGGAAGACCATCACTAATATAGAGCGCAGCATCTTCTTGCTTAAATATACATATTCTTCCCGTGCCTGTATGATAAGAACCGTTTTTTGTTTTCAGAATTTCTTTTGAGGCAACAGAATCATCCCAAGCTTTCATTTCGCATTTTAATAAAAAATTATTTCTGTGTAAACGCCAATATCTAAATGGTTGGCATGTTAAAAAGCAAATATCTTCCCCATCATTGGTTGCCCAGTAAGTATACTCTTCATCAAAAGGCAAATTAGGATACGCTTCTTTTAACGACAACAACTTATGCGTTTTCAAATCGAATACTTGAATTGCTTTTACATTGCGAGCATATCCCGGATGCCCATAAAGAAGGATCAGTCTGTTTTTTGTATCCTTTGCGATTTGGATTATTTTATTCTCGGCCAATCCATCCTTTTGCTTTGTATATAACTTGAATTGTTTTCCATCGTAGCGATTAAGCCCATTACGTGTGCCAAACCACAAAAAACCATCTTCATCTTGTATACTACAAAATATTTCACGAGATGCAAGACCATCTTCAATACCTAAATGCTTAATATCAATAATATTCCTAACAGAATCTATTTGCGAATAAAGATTTACCGATACGCTTAAAAAGCCAAAAACAAGTATAAGTGAAATAGCACTCCGTTTGAATTTCATGAAGCTAAATAACAAATAAATTCGATGCCATGAATATTTAAGAAGCGTATTTTTTAAAGTCTGGTTGTCAAAGTAGAGCTAGTAATTATTGTCATACTTCATAGATTTCATTTCTCGCTCAGCACTCAACAATAATGGCAATCATTATGCAACCTTGTGTAGCAACAGACGAAGTGTGATCATTTTTGCATGATTAAATTTCATGCATGATCAAGAAACGATTAGCCTTTATATTGTAAAAG
Organism: Chitinophagaceae bacterium; assembly: GCA_035388625.1. GTDB lineage: Bacteria > Bacteroidota > Bacteroidia > Chitinophagales > Chitinophagaceae > OLB11. The sequence goes on from DAOOQH010000030.1 coordinate 6,913, forward strand.
GGAAAAACAGCAACTATTATTAAGGGATGAAA
>DAOOQH010000030.1:7044-20502 GCA_035388625.1 Chitinophagaceae bacterium
TTAATTACCCTTTCAACACACCTCTACTAATTACAATACGTTGAACCTCTGAAGTGCCTTCATAAATTTGGGTAATTTTTGCATCGCGCATTAGTCGCTCAACATGAAAATCTTTTACATAGCCATAACCGCCATGAACTTGAACCGCCTATAATGGTGCAAGCGTCTCGCTTGTTCCTATAATAAATCAGCGTCCGCTTTTTTCCCCTTCAGTTTGTGCTTCACCTATTACGGGATTTGCGACAACACGGATTTGAATTTACTCCAAGGTTTGTGTTAGAAAACATTTTAAAAATGACGTACTTTATCAACGTAATGCTCTAAAGCTATTGAGGGAAGAGTTTTGTGACACAAACCTCGGGGTGAAATTTTTAATTCACACCCATTTTTTTTCACTTAGCAAAATGAAAATAAAGTCATCTATAAAAATGACATAAATAACACTAAAATAGAATTAATTACCCTTTCAACACACCTCTACTAATTACAATACGTTGAACCTCTGAAGTACCTTCATAAATTTGGGTAATTTTTGCATCACGCATTAATCTCTCAACATGAAAATCTTTTACATAGCCATATCCACCATGAACTTGAACCGCCTCTGTGGTAACGCTTTGGGCAATTTCAGAAGCATACAATTTTGCCATAGCCGATGCCATATCATAGTTTAAATGTTGATCTTTTAGCCAAGCTGCTTTAAAACATAATAATCGAGCACCTTCAATTTGAGTGGCCATATCCGCCAATTTAAATTGAATAGCTTGGTGATTCATAATTTCAGTTCCAAATGCCTTACGTTCTTTCGAATACTTAACCGCTAATTCGTAAGCACCACTTGCAATACCAAGGGCTTGTGAAGCTATACCGATACGACCTCCACTCAATACTTTCATTGCAAACGTAAATCCAAAACCATCTTCACCAATTCTATTTTCTTTAGGCACTTTTACATCTTGAAACATAATTGAATGCGTATCGCTTCCTCGAATACCCATTTTATTTTCTTTACCACCTACAGTAACTCCATCCCAAGCTTTTTCAACAATAAAGGCATTAATTCCTTTGTGTTTTTTCTCAACATCAGTTTGTGCGATAACTAAATAATGGGTAGCAGAATTACCATTGGTGATCCAGTTTTTTGTACCATTTAAAATATAATGATCGCCATTATCAATTGCGGTAGTTCTTTGTGACGTTGCGTCGGAACCTGCCTCTGGCTCACTTAATAAAAATGCACCTATTACTTCACCAGTTGCTAGTGGCACTAAATATTTTTGTTTTTGCTCTTCAGATCCAAAGGTTTCTAAACCCCAACAAACCAATGAATTATTTACACTCATACAAACTGAAGCGGACGCATCAATTTTCGAAATTTCTTCCATGGCTAATACATACGAAATAGTATCCATTCCGGCACCACCATATTTAGGATCAACCATTAAACCCATGAATCCTAATTCACCCATTTTCTTGATTTGTTCAGCAGGGAATTTTTGTAATTCATCACGTTCAATAACGCCAGGTAATAATTCGTTTTGGGCGAAATCTCGTGCCGCCTGTTGTATCATGAGTTGCTCTTCGGAAAGTTGAAAATTCATATTATTCGTGTTAATGTTACAAACATAAGAAAGTATTTTTTGTCACGCAAGTAGAAATTTCTATTGCCCTAAATTATCTAAATTTCATACTAAAACTTTTCTAAATCAAATCGCAAATTGCGTTCGCGTGATATTCGTTGCTATAAAAGGCAAGTGCCTGCTTTCTTTGATCTAAATCATCTTCACTAAAATCTTTCATCATAAGATCCTTGATAGTTTTGATAAATAGGTTATTTGAATTGGCAATATGTATTAGATCTTTTAAGTGACTTTCTTCAATTTCATGATTCACGATAATATGCCTCCCTCTGAAAAGTGAATTTAATAATTTTAATTTAATACCAGTTTGCTGAAAGCTTGGCAATACATGAATATGCGCATTCTGTATGAATGTATTCAATTCTTCGTCGCTTGGATTGGCTTTGATTTGAATATTTTTACTTTGATAAGAGAGAATGGCTTGCGTTGGGTTTTTACCCGCTATAATAAGGGGTATTTCGAGTTCACTAAAAATACTTTTCACTAGATAATCAACAGATTTTATATTTTCATCTACGCTTAAATTGCCATGATAAAGGCAGTAATTACCCGAACCTATTAAAGATTGAACCTCTTGATTTGAATGAAAAGCAGGAACTAAAATTGCTTTCGATGATCCATATCTTTTTTCAAAAAATTGCTGATCATTTTCAGAGATCGATAAAATATGATCGAAGACATTTAAACTCCTTTCGAACATGCGCAATCGATTTGATTCAAATGAATAATATAATTGTTTAAAAGCAGATTGACTATTCATGGCCAAGCCAGCATAATAATCTGATTCAATATTGTGAGCACGTAAAATCTTTATTCGTTTTTCTATACTTTTATGATGCGCAAAATAACAAGTATGAAGTCCCTCAAATAAAATAGGTGCGTCATCTTTCAACAAATTTTTGAGTAAATCATTATTTCTACGCGACGAAATGATATAGGGCAATGATGGATGTAAACCTCTTAAACCGGTAATGCGAGGATAGTAAATCACTTCTTTACAATATTTATTCAATTCGGAATCAGGTTGCCGATTTCCATACTGAAAACAATGGAGAACAATTTCAACGCCCTCATTATACAAAGCTTTTATCTTGTAAAACACATCGATCACACCGCCATAATCGGCAGGATAAGGAATATCGAAAGAGATGATATGAAGCTTTTTACCCAAGTAAATTTTTATAAAAAGTGATTAATGTTTTTTCTTGTTCTTCCCAACAATAAACTTCACGTGCTCTTAAACAATTTGATTTCATTTGATGATAATGTTTCTCATCATGCAACATATGATTCAATTCATTTGCAATGGTTTCAATTTTGGTATCAGAAATTAAATTGGCAATATCGAACTCTTCATTTACTTTAATATACTCGGGATACGCAACACATAATTGAGGAATACAAGAATGCATATAATCGAAAAAGCGATTTGCCATGGATAAATAATTGCTTTTACCTTGGTTGGTAAATAAGGTAATTCCAATTGTTGCATTTCGAGTATAGTCTATTAAATTCTGAGGTTCAACATAGCCTTTAAATATCACTCTTTCTTGCAATCCAAATTGTTTAACCAATTCATTTGCCTGTTGAAAAAAATTACCTTCACCACAAATGATTAATTTGCAATCTACATATTGCATCGCAGGAATTAAGGTTTCAAAACTTCGCCCTTCATTCACTGCACCTTGATAAAGTATATATCGCTCATTTGAAATTGGCTCAGTATATGGCTTTAAAACAGTTGCATTTCGAACAATGGCATATTTAACATGATACATTTTTTCAAATTCATTCGCGTAACAATCTCCTATTGTATAACCATGTTTAAACTGAGGTACAGTAAATTTCTCGATCGCTTTCCACATTTTATAAATCTTTGGCCTAATTACAATTTCTTCCATCTCACAAAATAATTCGTGAGCATCATACACTCTTTTTTTGCTTCTTATTTTCGACATAAAAAGACATGGCAAAATAGTATCTAAATCAATGGCACAAATTATATCCACCTTTACAAAAAGTAAATAAATAAAAAGACGCAAATTATATTCAACGTAAAATAATTTTCCTTTATCAAAGAAACAACTTAATCTCTTTTGTTGAAATGATTTTGTTTCTAATGGCAATGACTTCTTTCGATGTCGACCAACAAGTAAAACATCATAACCTGCTTTTGCAAGAGATGAGCATATTCGAATCATTCGTTGGTCGTAATTCAAATCGTTTGTAACCGTACAGACAATTCTCTTTATTTCCATTCTTTTTTAAAATAAATTTTCTCGTTACCTATCATTGTATAAGGCGGCTCAAAACCCGGCATATAGGTTGCTCTAATGGTTCGTTCGATTTGATCTTTTGACCAAGACAAATCAACTATTTTTAAATCATGAATCTCAGAACGGTAATGCATAGAAGTGCCTCGTTCATTGATTAAGTCATTTTGAGGAATTATTTTAATATTCCCTTGAAGTATATCATGAATTGTTTCAATAAACAAATCGATAGAAGCATTAAAGGTTAAGTTATATAATTCATCAACCCAACAATTATCAGGAATTTGAAATCGTTTTTCAAACAAAATATCGCCATGATCAATCCCTGTATCCATTTTGTGAATCGTAGTTCCAAACTCTATTCTATTTTCGGCAATAGCAAATGAAAACTGATTACAACCTCTAAACTCTGGCAATGGCGCCATATGTAAGTTTAAAGCCATCACCTTGGCTTTATTTATATCCTTTTGTTTAAGAATTTCATGATATTGAACACTATAAATAAAATCTGCTTCAGGCATTTCTTCTAATGAATCAATAATTGGAATTTGATTTTCAGTTGCTAAGTTTTTTAAACTTAAAGCTTGTGAAAAAGTTGAATTATCATTGGTAAGAATACCCAAAATCTCAAGATTTAAATTCTCTTTTTGTTGAATCAAATAATGCAGGCAATGATATCCAATGGGTTTTGACCCTAGAAACAAGAGGGATATTTTTTTCATCGCGTAAAAATAGTACCAAACAACTGAATATAACGAACTTAACTAAGAAGAAATAAAATGTGGCACCTTATTAAATTGTCTAGAAATAATTATACCCAGTTCATCAAAGTTCCGATTCCCTCAATTATGAACTAAGAAATTCAATGTATTGATCAACATTTTTGGTTTATAAAAATAGGCATAATTTTAGTTTAATCTCAACTCATTTAATCAACTATTTTATCTATTTTCGAGGTTTCGACATGGCATTAAAAATTCTCATTCTCACACCACGTATTCCGTATCCTTTAAGAGATGGTGGTTCTATTGCTATGAATCAATCTATTAAAAGTTATATTGATCAAGGTTGCGAAGTGAGTTTACTTAGTATGAATACTTCTAGGCATTGGGTTGAAGAAAGTGATCTACCCGAAACGTACGCTAAACTAATCACTTTCAAAACTGTTTATGTTAAAACAAATGTCAATCCTTTATCTGCATTTTTAAATTTGTTTACCGACAAATCATACAATGTTGCTCGTTTCATTAATAAAGAATTTGAAAAGGAATTTGAAAAGATATTGCGCGCCGAAAACTATGATATCATTCAATTTGAAAGCATTTACACCTCACCTTATTTAAAAACAGCGCGTAATTTAAGTGAGGCCAAATGTGTTTGCAGGGTTCATAATATTGAGTATCTGATTTGGCAACGATTATCAGAACATGAATCTTCATTTTTAAAACGTACCTATTTAAATTTATTAACTTCTCGACTCAAAAATTACGAAATAGAGGTTTTAAGAAAATTTGATCTTTTGTTACCCATTTCAAAAAAAGAAGAAGATTATTTTATTGAAACCCAATTGAACAAATGCTATTATCTTCCTTTCGGAATTGATTTAAAAAGAGAGATTCCAAATGTAGAACAAGAGGTCAATAGTTGCTATCATATTGGCAGTATGGATTGGGCACCCAATGTTGAAGGAGTGCAATGGTTTTTAAACAATGTTTGGAACGAGGTACAACCTGAACTGCCTAATATCACCCTTTATTTAGCTGGCAAAAACATGCCTCCATCTATCAGGTCAAAAGAAAAAAACAATCTTCATGTGATAGGTGAGGTAGATGATGTAATGCAATTTAGTCTAGAAAAAAACATTATGATTGTTCCGCTACTTTCTGGTGCTGGAATAAGAATAAAAATTATTGAGGCCATGTTACTTGGTAAGACAATTATTTCAACTAGCATTGGTGAAGAAGGAATTGGAGCAACAGATAAAGTGAATATTTTAATTGCCAATACTGCTGATGAATTTATTTCGGCTTTAAAATTTTGCTTTCAGCATACTGATGATGCGCGCAAAATTGGATTGAATGCACAAGAATTTGTTCGTTCGCAATACCGATTAGATCAAATTTATACCAAACTTATTGAACATTTTAATTTGATGAAATAATATGGCAGAAAGAAAAAAAATTGCCATTCTACTTTCACGTTTCCCTTATCCTTTAGATAAAGGCGATAAATTACGCGCTTATCATCAAATCAAGTATCTTTCTAAGTTTCATGATATTTATCTTTATACATTATGTAGTCAACCAGTTAAACAAAATGAGCTCGATGAATTAAATTTATTTTGTAAAGACATTCATACTTTTCAATTAAATAAACTTGATATTCTTCTTCAAACTTTTTTATGTTTTGTTCGTGGAATTCCAGTTCAAGTAGGTTATTTTTTTTCTCCCTCTATCAATAAAAAAATATCAGCTTCAATAATTAAATTAAAACCTGATACAGTTTATTGTCAATTATCACGAACTGCTTTTTATGGCAAAGATTTACCATTTAAAAAAGTGATCGATTTACAAGATGCTTTTTCAACGAATTACGAACGAATTCAAAATAATTACTCAGGCTTATTAAAATATTTTTACAAACGTGAAAGTCAATGCATGAAGGCATTTGAAATGAAAATGACAACATGGTTTGATGAAACAACAATAATTTCTGAATTTGATAAAGATAAAATCAAAGTAATTCCCAATCGAATTGCCGTGGTTTCAAATGGTGTAGATACAAATTATTTTAAACCAGATAAAAGAGTAAAAACATCTGACATCTTATTTTGTGGAAATTTAGCTTATCTACCTAATAAAAATGCTGTAAAATTTTTGCTTGAAAAAATTGCACCTAATTTGATTTCAACAAATCCTCATATTCGCATTGCGGTAATAGGATCTAATGGCGAAGATTTTAAAAAATATGAATCTGATCATATTCATATTCATGGATGGATAAATGATATTCGAGAGGCATATGCATCGTCAAAAATATTTGTGGCCCCCTTGTTTACTGGTGCTGGACTTCAAAATAAATTACTCGAAGCGATGAGTATGGGTTTACCTTGTATCACAACCTCAATCACCAATGCATCGCTAATGGGAGTTGAAGACAAACATTTGCTCATTGCAAACGATGTGAATGAATTTGTAGAAAAAATTCGCGTTTTACTCGATCATGAAAATATGCAAAACGAAATTTCAACTCAAGCTAGAATTTTTGTTGAAGAAAATTTTTGTTGGGATAAGGTGAATGAAAAATTACTAAAATTGTTATAACCATTATATTTAATTTACAAGAAACCTACGTTGCGTTGCGTAAAGAATCACAAATAAAATATTTATAATTAAACCAAATATCATCATAACACCCATTGATGACATACCTAAAATAACCATCATTGAAGCTGGTCCAATTAATTCGCCAATAATATAAATAATAAAACCTTGCTTTTTTAATTGACGCATTAAAAATGCCCCGAAAAAGCAAATCAAAGTAGTTGCCAATGTTGATACTAATATCACCAAGCGATTATCGCATTGTTTGATAGATAATTCAAGAGCAGAATCCACCATACTTCCTAACATTCCTCCTACTTCTGGCATTTCTTTACTTGTTAATTTCTCGACTGTTTCACAAATATTAAAGTGATTATAAATAGCGCTTATTGCTGCCAGCCCACAACCAACATAAGTTAATATGGTAAGTACATTTAAAAAAGATGGCAATTTATTGGCTTCGAAATCTTTTGACGCTGAGAAATCGTTCATTTGACTATCGGTATTCATAATTTTATTTTTTAAAGTTAAAGAGTAATTTGCTGGTTTGAATTTTCGTAATGGTTCAAAACTATCTAGAAAGCTATATTTACCCCTTAGCAACAATCATCGAAATTTCAACATTTACACCTCTTGGCAAACCAGCCACCTGAATGGTTTCACGAGCTGGATAATTTGATGTAAAGTAATTCGCATAAACTGTATTCACTGTTGCAAAATGATTCATATCGCTTAAAAAGATAGATGTTTTAACCACATGTTCGAAACTTAAATCAGCCTCAATTAAAATGGCCTGAAGATTATTCATGACCTGTTTAGTTTCAATTTCAATACTTTCCAATGCAATATCATTGGTACCAGGTATGAGGGCTATTTGACCAGAAACAAATAAAAAACCGTTGACTTCAATTGCTTGATTATAAGGGCCGATAGGTGCAGGTGCATGTTGAGAATTAATTATCATCTTATTCATGTAACAAATGTAATATTGTTTTTCATTAATAAAAATAGAGAGATGATGTTTGATACTATCTTTGATGAATTCTTGAAGAATCAGAATGAATTTATTTTTTAGATATAAAGACCAACAAGGCCAAATAATATGAACAAAAATTACCTTCACCAAAATATTCAAAACCCGAAATCAACCCTTAAAATCTATCTTCACTTCAACAATTAAATTGACTCAGTTAAATTGAGATATTCAAAAATCAAATTTTAAAATAAAAATATGTATTTGCTTTATATTGACACAAGTAGTCAACACTCATTGGTATTCATATTCAATGAAAAAAAAATATTGGCTTCAAGAACCAATGAGATTCAATCGAACCATGGACAAGTTATTAATATTCATATCGATGAGTTATTACATGAGGCAGATATTTCAATGTCAGATTTAAATGGCATTTGCGTTTTAAACGGACCAGGATCTTATACTGGATTGAGAATTTCATTAGCAACAGCAAAGGGAATTTGCTATGCAAACGACATCCCATTATTTTTAATTAATAAACTCGATCTATTATTTAGTGCAATAGATAGTCGTTTAACTTCAAAAAATATTGCCATTATCATTAAAGCAAGAGAGGATGAGTTTTTTACAGCAATCTATTCATCAAATGGCGCCCCACTTTTAATGCCGTCACTTTTATCTAAATCTGACTTGCTTGATAAATTAAATTTGAATCAGGCTCAACTTTATTTTGAAGAGGATATTTATACGAGTGAATTTGAAGCGTTTACTTCAATTAAACTCAGTTTGCCTAAAATTCATACGATGCCTTTTAATGTATATAAAGAATCAAAACCAGCAGATTTATTCCAATCTGAACCTTTTTATCTTAAAAATGTGCATATTAACAAAATAAACAAGTTATAAACATTTGATTTTTTAATAATATTATTACTTTTACAACTCGAAAAAAAATAGTTATCCAAAACTAATTATTAGAATTGAGGTATATATTTATTTAAGAATCATTTTATAACAAATAAAAAACTAACCTATGGAACAAAATAACTTCTCCTCGAATATCATTTCAGTGTCTGATAATGGAAATTCCAACTCAACAAAAATCAACTATGTTGAAGTTAAAAAAGGAGCAGCTATACTTAGGTCGATTAACCATAAACTTCGACAATCAATTATTAAATTACTAGAAGAAAAGGACAAATTGACGGTAACTGAAATTTATGTAAAACTTCGTGTTGAGCAATCAGTTGCATCACAACATTTAGCTATTTTGAGAAGAGCTGAGTTCGTTCAAACATCACGTGAAGGCAAAAATATACATTATAGTCTAAATCAGGCTCGTCTTGATGAGGTCAATACTTTTATCAAACAATTATTAAAAAATGATAATGAGTAAAAATTATACATCATAGCAACCTACTAAAAACCTGATCATTTGCGTCAGGTTTTTTTATTCTTCAGATCTTTCTTCTCTTTTTTCGATTTCGATCAATTCGCCATGTTCGCTCACAATCATTTGAACCTCAGTTTGATTTTCAGTTGGCATGGCTTCTAATGCGTTGGTTGGTTCAATCATTTCTTGTGAAATCATTTCACTAAGTTTAGGTAATTCATCTAAATTATTAAGACCTAAGTAATTCATAAATGATTTAGAAGTATTGTAAGTCAATGGCTTACCTACCATTTCCTCCATTCGACCTGAAATGACAATCAACTCTTTTTCAAGCAATTTTTGGACGGAATAGTCAGAATTTACACCACGTATATGTTCAATTTCACCTTTTGTAATGGGTTGTTTGTAAGCAATAATTGCCAATGTTTCCATTGACGCTGTTGAAAGTCGCTTGGTAAATTTTTCACCGTTTAATTTTGCAAGGGTTGGATAAAAATCTTTCTTACTCAAGAATTGGAATCCTCCACCAATTTGTTTTACTTCGAAAGGATAGAAATCTGAAGCATATTTTTCAACAATTGCGTCTAAAGCACTTGATAATTTTTCTTTATCTATATCTTCTTCTTCCTGAATTGAATCTTTTAAAATCTGCTCAATATCAGTAGTTGAAATTGGCTTGTCCGCACCAAATATTAAAGCTTCGCTTTGCATCATCATTTGTTCTATAGTCATTATCGTTGGCTTTTGAATGATCAAATATAGAGTGCCGAAACGCGACTTCTTTAAATAGAAATACACAACTGTGGGTAACTTTCTGCCAAACTTTTCTAAAGTCATGATAAACAAATAAGGTTCGATGATAATCCTAGGGCATATGAGTTCAAAAGACAGGATGAAATTTGAACCCAAATTTTTCTCTAAATAAAATTCAAATACTGACTTATAAACTTACAAAATACAAAATATCGAAAGAAGATTTACGCATCTATATGAAAATTCTACTCGATTATATGAAAAAACTACGCGTTTAAACATTGTCTCAATAAAAGCAAAACAATCAAATTATGTTTGTAACAGTGTTACGAGTGAAATATTAGAAATAGATTGACACAGTTAATCGATTTCAACATAATAAGTAACCTACTAGTTTTTTAGTGACGTGAGTGAAGAAATGCCTCCCCCAACAAAGGGAGGCTTTTCAATTCTAGTTGACATTTGAATAAACCTATCATTAAAACCTCTCAAATGACTCGATACGTGATACCAATTGTTTTTTGCAATAATTCTAATTGACCTCATTCAATTTGAATTCTAAATTTATTGTTTAATTTTAGCCTAGATATCTATAACTATCAAAACAAAACTTGTTTCTATGAAACCTATCAGTCTAATTTCTATTATTCTTCTTTTCGTCTATTTTGGATTTCAAACCTTAATCGAAAATGTAAAAACAGTAAAAAAAACAAATCCGGGTGAAGAATATGCCTTAACCAGACAGTTTCCTGCATTTGGTGAAGGATTGGATATATATAAAAACGCGGTTCTCAAAGAACTAAATAAAATCAAAAAAACTAGAGCTATCAATACACCATGGCAAAATGAAGGCCCCTTTAATACAGGAGGGCGTATAAATTGTATTGCTATTCATCCAACCATAAGCACTACCTATTTGGTGGGTTGTGCTGATGGTGGCATATTTAAAACTACAGATGATGCAACAACTTGGACACCCATATTTGATAACGCAAGTTCACTTTCGGTTAGTTCTATTGTTTTCGACAATGCAAACCCTAATACCATTTTTGCTGGTACGGGCGATCAAGTACTTGGTGGCTACTCTCATATGGGTAATGGTATTTACAAAAGCGCAGATGGTGGAAATTCATGGACAAATATTGGATTAAACAGTGTAGGTGCTATTACTAAAATTATTCTCGATCCAAATAATTCAAATATCATTTATGCAGGCACAACAGGCAATCCATTTATTTCAGATAATAATAGAGGTATCTATAAAAGTACAGATGGTGGTTTAACCTGGAATCAAATTTTATTTCTTGGTCAAAATGCAGGCATTGGCGATATGGTCATTAATCCAATTAATACATCCATTCTTTATGCAACGGGTCGTTATCGAGTGCGTTCTGATATCCAAAGTATTATTACTGGCCCCGAAGCTAGAATTTACAAAACGAACAATGGTGGCCTTACTTGGGATACTTTGACAAATGGTTTGCCTGTAGGCGATCAATGCCGAATCGGGCTTTGTATGTCGGCTAACAATCCCGATTTATTGTATGCAAATTATGTAGATACCTTGCTTGATTTTGGTGGTTTGTACAAAACAACAAATGGTGGGCTCAACTGGAATTTAGTCAACACTACCTCTTCAGTTTCAATGGGAGGTTTTGGTTGGTATTTTGGACAAATCCGCATGGATCCGACCAATGATAATATTTTATACTTACTCAATGTATCTCTATATAAATCAACCAATGGAGGAATCACTTTCAATACTGTTGGATCAAGCTTACATGCTGACAAACATGATTTGAAGTTCATTAGTGGTAATACTCTTTTGCTAGCAACGGATGGTGGTTTATATAAATCAACAAGTGGTGGTAGCTGGGTTCAAAAAAACAATTTGCCAATCACTCAATTTTATGAAGTAGCCTATAACCCATGGGATACCGCCAACTATTATGGTGGCGCGCAAGACAATGGCACGAATTACGGAAGTAAAAGTGGTGGACTTAATAACTGGATTCGATATTATGGAGGAGATGGGTTCAGACCGCAATTCAATTCTGTGAACGATCAAATTTTTTATGCTGAATGGCAAAATGGAAATGTAGTGGCAACAGATGATGGCGGCATCAGTTATAACGATATCACCAACTCAATTACTTTTAGTGATCGATGCAGTTGGAATGCGCCCTATTTTGTAAGTAAACACAATACCGATCATCTTTATTTCGGAAGTTACAAAGTATATAAAAATACAAATGGACCAACTGATATCTGGGTTCCTATTAGCAATGATTTGACTGATGGAACGGATAATACTTTTCATGTAATCACAACCTTAGATCAGTCAATATTTAGTAGTCAACTCATTTATGCTGGAACCAGCGATGCACGAGTTTGGGTAACTCAAAATGATGGCGTAACATGGACACAAATTAATGCTGGATTAAGCAATCGAAATATAAGTTGTGTATTGGCTTCTCCAGATTCAATGAATCATGTTTTTGTTAGTCAGACTGGCTATAGAAATAATGATTCATTACCTCATATTTATTTTAGTAAAGATTTTGGAACAACTTGGAATAGTATCGCAGGTAATTTGCCAAGTTTTGCAATTAATGATATTTGGGTAAAACCAAATAGTAAAGATAGCAGTATTATAATTGCTTCTGATGGCGGCGTTTATGCAACTAAAGATAGAGGTGTGAATTGGGAACGAGTTGGTAACAATATGCCGATCATACCCGTTTATGATTTAGACTTTAATGAAAGTACTCAAAGAATTATGGCTGGCACTTTTGCTAGATCATTGCAAACGATGAGCCTTGATTCAATTTTTCCAGTGAAGACGGTATTTCCGCAAAATGTTTCAAACTTAGAGCAAAAAATCTCTTGGGATATATTCCCCAATCCTTGCAAAAACTATTTTTCAATGAATCTAAAAAATGTATCCGTAAAACATCTAACTGTCTATGATATGCAAGGTTCAATCGTAAAAAAATATCAGCCTCATTCATCAAATACCTATCCATGCAGCGACCTAAAAGAGGGATACTATATTCTTTCAATCGTTACAAATAAAGGCAGGCTAAATAAACAGCTAATT
>DAOOQH010000031.1:0-20375 GCA_035388625.1 Chitinophagaceae bacterium
TGAACTCGTATAGGTAATTGTATTGCCAGAAGCACCACCAGTTGCGGTTAATGCAAATGGCGCATCTGTAGTTAATTTAACAGGAAGTGGATTAAATGTAATCGTTTGAGTAGCTTGATTGACAACCAATGTACGAACTACATCAGTTGCTGGATTATAATCTGCATTTCCAGCTTGCGAAGCTGTAATATTAACGGTACCGCCACCTGTAATTGTAACAGTGTTTCCGCTCACAGAGGCAACAAAAGGATCATCACTTGTAAAGGTGACAGGATTACCAGATGGACCTCCTGTGGCAGATAAAGTAAATGGCGCATCACCAAAGGTGACTGGTGAAAGTGGCGCAAATGTAATTGTTTGAGAGGCAGGGTTTATAGTAAGTGTTAGGGTACCAGTTCCGGTTCCATTTCCATTACTTGCTTCAATTGGAATTACTAAACTTGCATTGGCATTTGTAGGAATACCACTGATTTCGCCAGTTGTTGTATTAATAGATAAATTTGTTGGAAGACCTGTTGCATTATAACTTGTAGGCGCACTATTGGCAGTAATAAAATATGAGAATGGGGTTCCAACTGTTGCTGTAGCGGAATTACTTGTTACTGAAGGTGCTGCAGTTGGATTGATTGCAACAATGGTTAAATTATCAATTGAGATTTTAGGACGGCTTCCTGTTGAGCCTCCAGATCCATTGTGAAAGTAAAATCTTAATCGAGCTGTAGCTGAATTATTGAAAATAGAAGGTAAAGCAAGATTTGAAATTGAAGCACTTCCTGCCACATTATTGGTTGCAAGATAAGGTAAATTAGTTCCAGTAATTTCTGTCCAAGTTGTATTATCAATGGTTGCATATACACGCAAACTAGCACTTCGGTTACCTGTTGTATTAAAGACTGTAGCGGCATCAAAGCTGATGGTACCAGCATTGACACCTGTAAAATCCATAAAAAAATCAATAGCTGCACTCGATGTATTGTCAGTTGCACCTGTAGATAATAATTGAATATTACCCGTTCCTCGTTGTACACCACCACTTGAACCGGTAACGAAATTTGCGGTTGATGTGGTAATTCGGGTTGCACTTGGGATAATTCCTGCAGCGTTAACAATCACAGAAGCAAAGCGATTTGCCCCTACGCCAGCCGCAAATCCATTTGTCCAAGAGGAAATACTATCAAAGTTTTCTGTATAAGTCAAACTGGGTTGCGAGCCCATTGGAACAGGTGTTTGAGCCCATGATTGAAAAGAAGCTAATAATAACAAAAGCATAAATGCCTTTCGAAATGTGGTCTGCGGTTGTCTCCTCGAATTGGGAATATTCCGCTGATTGAGGAAAATTTGATGTAATTGATTTTTCATTGTTTTAAAATTTTTGTGTTAAGTTCAGATGAATATTGTGTGATAAAATTGTTTTGTCTTTGAAAAGTTGGTAAAACTACATGAGAAAGTAAAGGATAAAAAAATATCTCTGGCTATTAACATTTCATCAATGGATTTGGTTAAATCATAAATATATTTTGTTAATATGTTTTAATATTTTTAAGAGAGAATCATTTATATCATTTAAGCATAACAAACCTAATGATGGCGTGTTTTGGCAACAAGTTATTTTTCATAACTAAGGAAATTAGTTTATAATTAGGGAAATATTCGTTTAGAACTAGAATAAATGATTCATAAATATTTCTTTCATCAGCTACAAATCACTCTTCTGTTGCAAATTTATAGAGACAAATGTTCATAAAGTAGTGACAAAATATTAGTAATACTAAAATAATACAGTTCATATTTCTAGGGCAGGATCCAATTACAACATATGCATTTCAACAATAAATATAGAATCTTAATATTTAGCATGAATATCTTGAATACGACTCGAAACTTTCTCATCAGATATAAACTGACTATACCAATATCCAGACTCTTTAATCGTTCTTTTCTGGGTTTTAAAATCAACATGTACCAATCCAAAACGCGGAAAATATCCTTCTGCCCATTCAAAATTATCAAGAAAGGTCCATACAAAATATCCATCAACCGCCACGCCTTCCTTCTTTGCTAATAGAAGCTGATTAATATAATCGTTTAAAAAATTGACTCTTTGTTTATCTTGAATATTCCCTTCCACAAAATGATCGGTAAATGCTGCGCCATTTTCAGTAACCACAATTCTTTTCACATTTTCATATGCATCAAATTTTTTAAGCATATGATAAATAGATTGAGGATAAATTTCCCAATTCATTAATGTTGATGGCACTTTACGTTTACTTGCTTTAATTAGTTTTGCTTGCAGATAAGGGACTAAATACGAATGCGAAACAATTTCCCTTGTATAATTTTGAACACCAATAAAATCAAAATGAAATGGCAATAGAGCCTCATCTCCGGGTTTAAAATAATCATGAATACGATTTAAAAATTTTAAATCATGAATAGGATAACCGAGTCCTAATGAGGGTTCAATAAAGAGCCGATTTAATAAAGCATCAAATCGTTTGGTTGCTAATTTATCTTTTAAACTTTCTGTTGCTGGTTCAAGATATGAACATGAAAAAGTTGTACCTATTGTAGCATTTTTACAATTTGATTTTACAACCCAAGCGCCTTGCGATTGACAAATAGCCGCATGATGCGTGGCTGCCAAAAAATTCTTTAATCCAATTCTACCAGGTGCATGAACACCTAAAAAATATCCAGCACCAGTGAATACCATAGGTTCATTCAACACCATCCAATGTTTAACTCGATCACCAAATTTTCGTGTACAGATATCAACATAATTCATAAACCAATGTTGAATATCTCTATTTGTCCACCCACCTTTTTGTTCAAGTATATGGGGCAAATCCCAATGATAGAGTGTCACCCAAGGTTCAATCTCATGCTTTAAGCATTGATCAATCAGTCGATCATAATAATCCAGTCCTTTTTGATTGACTTGATCAACACCATTCGGTAAAATACGAGGCCATGAAAGAGAGAATCTAAAATTTTGGATATTCATTGCCTTCATCAAACTCAAATCGTCTTGATATTGATGATAAAAATTACAGGCATGATTTCCGTTATGGCTCCCTGCAATTTTACGTTTGCGATTTGAAAATACATCCCAAATCGACGGCCCTTTGCCATCTAAATTGTGGGCACCTTCAATTTGATAAGCCGCAGTTGAAACACCCCATATAAAATCATCTCCAAAATCTTTTTTGTTCACTTTCATTTTGCTAGAGGAAGTGACAACATATTATTATACTTCATCTTGGCCGAGAAGGTTCGCTTATTAGTATGCTTTTTTAAAATTGAAACAATAATTTCTTCAGTTCGATCAGCATAATCCACCTTAATATGTTTTTTACTATTTAACCAAGTTGATATTTTATCAATATGCTTTTCTTTGAGACTTTTAAACACAGGTACACCCATTGACTTTAGAGCGGCAGCATTGCATTGTTGCTCGTATTGTGTCTTCATTGGTATAACAGCCAATTTCTTTTTTAAAAATAAAGCTTCTGCCGGCGTTTCAAATCCAGCACCACAAAGAACGCCTTTGCCTAATGCCATGCTTTGCAGAAAAGGTTCATTTTCAATTTTATGAATAGCTACATTTCCGGAAGTATATTCTTTTCGTGTATGTTTACTAAATACATGCCAATTGATATGATCAAAATTTTTAAGCATTGAAAGAATACGTTCATCATCATAGGCAGGAAGATAAACCGTATAATGATCTCTATTTTCAGGAATCATAGCACGCACTTCACTTCGTATAACTGGTGTAAAAATATTTGTATCGTACGACTGAAAATGAAATCCATAATAATCGGTACAAGGTGCATAATACTTTAATACGGCTTTACCTATAATATCCTTTACTTTAGGTTTAGGTGCATTTTTATTGAGTACAGCGCATTGATGACTTAACGAAATACATGGAATCTTTTTTTGTTGACAAGCCCAAGCACTTACCGGTTCAAAATCATTTAGAATTAAATCGTAATCTTCAACTGGTAATTCAGCAATGTCCTTATACATATTTCGAGTGCTGAGTTGTAAAAAAGTAGCAGGTAAATCAACACCTCCATTTTTACCAAAAACAAAACTCATTCCCTTTAATTGATAATTAATTTCATAAGGCAGTTTCACATCAGCTTGTGTGCCACTTACCAAGATATCAACATCACTCATTTGCTTTAAAATTGGAATAATTTCTCTAGCTCGACTTAAATGTCCATTTCCTGTTCCTTGAATCGCGTATAATATTCTCATTTATTTATTTTTATGCTCTGTTCATCATGGCAAATTCACTAACAAGATTTGCAAATAATTGTTTTGAATTCAAGGTCTCATTTTCATTTATGGATACAGTTACTTTGTTTGAAAATAAATCTTCATGATATTTATAAATAGACCATTGCTCATTTGTACATTCCAATGAGGTTAAATTTTCGATCCAATCTCCTGAATTCATATAAATAATAGATCCGTCTTCATTATTCATTTCTCTCATTTCTGGTTGATGAATATGACCGCATATTACATATTGATATCCGTTGGAAATACCAATATCAGCGGCTGTTCTTTCAAAAGAGTTAATAAACTTCACAGCACTTTTTACTGAATTTTTTATTTTTTTTGAAAGCGAAATCTTACCGTATCCTAATTTTTGAGAAATAAAATTGGCAACTCTATTGATTAATATCGAAGCGTCATAACCAATAGAGCCAAGCTTAGCTAACCATTTTGCATTTTGCATGGTCACATCAAAAACATCACCATGAAAAATCCAAAGTTTTGATTTGCCTTGTTGCAGAATAAGCTTGTTCACAATTTCTAATGACCCCATTTTAAATCCTGAGAATTTGCGAAGCATTTCATCATGGTTACCCGTGATATAATAAACCTTTACGCCTTTGGCGACTAGGCCAAGCAAATATTTCACAACAAGCATATGACTTGTTGGCCAATAATGTTTATTGAATTGCCAAATATCAATGATGTCTCCATTTAAGACAACCTTCTTAGGATTGATACTTTTTAAATAGATTAAGAGTTCTTTAGCGTGACAACCATATGTACCCAAATGGATATCTGATAATACAACTAAATCAATGTCACGCTTTTTCGACTTCATAGCGATTAGCTTAATTGCATATCTTTCAATTGCAATTTGTTGGAGCGAAAAGGCGAGTCAAGAAAAAATAATTGATGGATAATGATACTTGTTAGTACAAATTTAATTTTCAACAATATCGCTTTCATAAATAAGGGTTTAGTTAAAATACTTTCTAGACTTACTTAATTTCAAACACAAAAGTAAGTTTGCAGTATTGCCTTAATCTTATCAAAGTATCACCGAATTATGAATAATTCTAAAATCAGGTTCTAGTCATATTATCTTTAGTTTAAGTTTTAGCCTTTAACTCGTAAAGTACTTATTCTAACTTAGTATTGCCACAAAGACTACCTGTACTGTGCTTAAAAAATTTGTATACTTTTCCTTTCCTCTTTTAATTATTTTTTTAGTTGGATGTGGTCTTAACACACAATCCTTGAAGATTAAAGGTTCAGATACTGAGGTGAATCTTGTTCTACTTTTGTGTGAGAAATTTTATGAATTTGATAAACATTTTTCAATGTCTATTTCAGGAGGTGGATCTGGTTTAGGTATTGCAAGTTTATTAAATGGCCAAGCAGATATTGCCAACTCATCACGACCCATTAATTCATATGAGAAAAAATTATTTCAACAAAAAAATATAGAATTAGTTGAATTCGAATTTGCTCAGGATGCACTTGTTATCATTGTAAACGAAAAAAATAATTTGGATTCAATTGATAGCGACGAGTTGAAATTAATTCTCAATGGAACAATTGAATATTGGAACAATACTGAAAATAGTAAAAATAAAATTAGTGTGTATGGGCGTCAAAATAATTCAGGTACGCATGCCTATCTGAAGAAAAAACTAAATATAGAATTTAGTTCACACGCCAAAGAAATGAACGGGAATGCTCAAATTATAGAAGCTATAAAATCTGATCCTGGTGGCATTGGATATGTTGGTGCAGGGTATGTGATAAAGGACGGCAGACAATCATCATCTGGATACAAAATATTAAAACTTGCAGAAAAAAAAGGGATGATCGCCTATTCGCCACTCGACCCTTTTGCAGTAAAAGAAAAAAAATATTATCTACAACGACCACTCTATCAATATATTCTCAAATCATCATACACAAAAGCTAAACGCTTTCTCGACTTTGAACAAAGTAAAGAAGGAAATAAAATTATTCTTGAAAATGGATACTTTCCAATACAATATTAATCTTTCATGAAAAATACTAAATATAGAAATACCCAAGATTCAATTTTCGAATACCTCTTTCGATTCGTTGGACTTATTTCAATTGCTTTATTATTAGGTATTTTTTTGATGTTACTTTATAATAGTATTGCCTTTTTTACAGATATCAATCCAATTGATTTTATTTCTAAATCGCAATGGAACCCAACCAACGACAAAACAAAATCTGTTTACGGTTTACTATCTCTTCTTTTTAGCACTTTGCTCGTTACATTGGGCGCCATGATTATTGCGGTTCCGCTAGGTATCGGCACAGCGACTTTTATTTCTGAATATGCAAGTGAAAGATTAAAAAAAATATTAAAGCCAGCTATTGAAATATTGGCAGCCATACCATCAGTGGCAATAGGCTTTATGGGCATTGTAATTATTGGTCCAGGTATTGCCAATTTATTTGGACTTAATAACGGTCTAAACGCTCTGAATGGCGCCATATTGCTTGCAATTATGTCATTACCAACCATTATTACAATATCCGAAGATGCACTCCATGCTGTTCCATTCACTTATAAAGAAGCTTCTTATGGTGTAGGTGCAAGCAAGTGGACAACCACATTTCGGGTAACTTTACCTGCCGCATTTCCTGGCATTATAGCAGCGGTTATGTTAGGTATGGGACGTGCAATAGGCGAAACCATGACTGTGTTAATGGCAACAGGTAATTCAATTGCTTTCCCAAATGGGTTTTTCGATTCAATAAGAACAATTACAGCTACCATCGCTATCGAAATGGGAGAAGTCCCTTATCAAACAACACATTATTATAGCTTATTTGCTATTGCTTTAGTATTATTTATTATCACCTTAGGCGTTAATATCATAGCTGAAATTCTCGCGAAGCGATTTCGAAAATATCAATAAACTACACTATGAAAAAATCATTTCGTCAAGAACCTTTTATCCCCTACTTCATACTTTTATGTTGCACGTCCATCGTGTGTATATTTCTACTCATTATTTTATTTCATATCTTTTCAAAAGCTATACCGGTTCTTAGTTGGGAATTCATTACATCTCAACCACACGAAGGCATGACAAAAGGAGGCATATTTCCTGCTATTATAGGCACTGTAATGCTAACTATTATTACCACTTTGGTTGCTACACCTTTAGGCGTTGCGTCTGCAGTTTATTTAAATGAATACGCTACAGAAAATAAATTAAATGCTATGATAAGAGTTGCCATTCGCAATTTGGCTGGTATCCCATCAATCATTTATGGCTTATTTGGATTAGCACTTTTTGTACAAACATTGCATCTTGGCACTTCATTGATGGCTGCTGGGTTAACACTTGGACTACTATCTCTACCTTATATTGTAACAACAACTGAAGAAGCATTAAAGACAGTACCTAATTCAATGCGAGAAGGCGCTTTAGCACTTGGTGCTACAAAATTTGAAACGATTAGGGATATTGTTTTACCTGCTTCCACTTCGGGAATTGCTACTGGGGTAGTTTTAAGTTTATCAAGAGCCGCTGGTGAAACAGCTCCTATTTTATTTACAGGTGCGGCGTTTTATGTGCAGGGGATTCCTGGAAATATTACCCAAGAATTTATGGCATTGCCCTATCATCTTTATATGCTATCAACCCAACATCAATCTATTGAAACCGTTCGACCTTTAGCTTATGGTACAGCTGCTGTATTAATTATTGTAGTGTTTGTGCTTAACCTTTTGGCTATTGTCATTCGCAATAAATATAGAAACAATTTAAAATAAAAATAATTATGGAATTAGAATATGCTATTGACACAAAAACAATGATTGATGTTGCTAACCTCAATCTTTCGTTCGGAAATAAAAAGGTGCTTCATGACATCAACATTGGAATTGAAGAAAAAATGGTTACTGCTTTAATCGGACCTTCAGGTTGTGGTAAATCTACTCTTCTTAGAACCTTTAATAGAATGCATGATTTAAATTCTACAGTTCATATTGAAGGCAGTGTAATTATTGACGGTATGAACATTTTTAATAAATCAATTTTTGTGAATGAGCTTAGAAAAAAAGTAGGAATGGTATTTCAGAAACCAAATCCGTTTCCAAAAAGTATATATGACAATGTAGCTTATGGGTTAAAGATTAATGGATTTCCAAAGAATGAAATTTCAGAAAGAGTGGAAGATGCCTTGATAAGAAGTTTTATTTTTGAGGAAGTAAAAGATAAGCTTCACGAGCCTGCTAGTAGCCTTTCGGGTGGTCAACAACAAAGATTATGTATCGCCAGAACGATTGCCATCAAGCCAGAGATTATTCTGATGGATGAACCTTGTTCAGCACTCGACCCTATTAGTACACATAAAATTGAAGAACTCATCTTATCATTAAAAGATCAATATACAATTGTAATTGTAACTCATAATATGCAACAGGCATTACGTGTTTCCGACTATACAGCATTCATGTATCTTGGCAAATTGATTGAATTTAATGAAACGAATGAAATATTTAATAATGCACAAGAAGAGCTAACCCGTAATTATATCAATGGACATTTTGGCTAGTTGTTTACTCTTCCTCCCCTTCCATAAAATCATCCAAACTTCGTCGCTGTTGCTTTGTTGGTCTACCCACTTTACTGAGTCGTTTACCTGTGTAAAAACTACTTACTAAAGGTTTAGTCAAGACTTTGTCTTCTTCCGGTGTTAAATCGATATAATGTTTTATGGCTTCAGGATAAGCCACTCTGTTTGATAGAATTCCAATAACACGAATAATCATTTTTTTATCACCGCTCTTCACTTCATACTCTTCGTTGAGCATCACTGCCTTTGCAGGTTTTACTGTTTCGCCTTTCCATTTCACTTTTCCCGATTCACATGCTTGCGAAGCGAGCGAACGCGTTTTGAACAAACGGATACTCCATAAATATTTATCTATTCTAACTTTCTCATTCATGATCTAAAATTGATTTCTATTGTCTATAAATTTAATTGGCTTTCTACCACCTGAAGCAAACTGCATGGCATGTATTTCAGAAGTTGACAAATAATTAATTAAAGGAATCACACGTAACTGCGATTGAAGAAATGGTTTGAGTTTACGTTCACATTCATCTACTATCAGAGAAGTTGAAATATGTAAAGTAATTTCATCCATTTCAAGCGAATTCAAACCAACTTCAACAACGTATTCATTTATAAAATCACATTGATTCAATAAATCAAATAAGGCAGGCGGATAAAGTGTGGTTCCTTTATACTTGATCATTTGTTTCTTTCTACCAATAACCGGACTTAATCTTTTCGTTTTTCTACCGCATCCACATTGCTCAATATAGTAACAACAAATATCACCAGTTCGATAACGCAATAACGGCATAGCCTCCACCCCTAAAGTTGTAATACAAACTTCACCATATTCGCCTGGCTTTAATCCTCTACCTTCATCATCAATAATTTCTAAAATAATTAATTCAGGATGTGAATGTCCACCATGACCAAATTCACATTCTGTAAAAGCGGTTTGCATTTCGGTGGATGCATAGGTTGAATATAATTTTACATCCCAAGCATCTCGAATAAATTTACCCAATGCATTTAATTCAAAATTTTCGTCTCGAATATTTTCACCTATACATAAAACTCTTTCAACTGGCAATTTAGATAAATCAATCTTTTCAGTCTGGGCATATTGTATCATCTTGGTTAAAAATGATGGTACAGCAACTAAAGTAGATGTTGCTAATCTCTTCATTGTATCAAACTGCATAGATGGTAAGCCAGGACCCGTTCTAATAGATGAAGCACCATTTTTTTGCAAACCTAAATAATATGCTGTGCCAGCCATAAACTGTCGATCAAGTGTTAACATCAACTGCACAATATCATGCTGGGTGAGTTGCATCAATTCAAACGACAAATACTCGTTATACGCTAAGCGATTGATATCATTCTTTGTTAATGCAATGGTTACTGGACTTCCAAGTGTTCCGCTAGTAGCAGTATACTCGATAATATCTGATTGAGGCACACAATAAAAATCTTGATTATATAATTGTATATCCTCTTTTGATGTGGTAGAAATTAAATTCAAATCATCGAATGTTTGTATTGAATCGATGTCGATATTTCTTCGACCATAAAACGGTGAATTATTTTGAAGATACAGAAGCAATTCTTTCAACTTCTGATATTGAAACGATTCTTGCTCTTCAAGAGATAATAATTCTATGTCGGGAATAAATGCCATTCTATTTAATAAATGTTTCAATAATAACATACGCAATGGCATGTGAATCAGTATGCGAAATACTAACATGAATCGACTCATATTTTTTTTCAACAAACTCAGTCAATGCCTTTCCTAATAAATGAATAGATGGCTTCCCATCTTCGTTATTGACGGTTTCAATTTCATGTAGTCGATGGTTGCCAATAAACTTGACACCATAAGCTTTTAAATAAGCCTCCTTAACTGCCCAACGAGCAGCATAATGAATGGCAGGTTTTTTTTGTTTGTCGCAATACGCTATTTCATGAGCAGAAAATACATGCTCTTTAAAATATTGATTCGATGTAATCTTGAGTTCTATTCGAGCTATTTCAACAATATCTGTGCCTATACCTGCTATCATTTTTATATTCTTTCTTATCGGTACAAAGATATTTAGTGAGACTTATTAATTTGATTAATTTTTTGAACGATAGCTTCTCGTTCTTGCATGGTAGCAATTTCAAGTGTCAATGCTTTTGCATAAACAAATTTCGCACTATCCAGTTTGCCTAATTTAATATACTCGTCTCCCGCAATTCGATAAGCATCATAATACGTTGGATTAATTGAAATGATTTCGTTTGGTTGAATTGGACGTTTGTATTTCAATTCATTTTCCAAAAATAGATACCTTGTCAAATGTTTAAATTGCGCCATACCCAAAAAAGTATCAGGTTGAATTTTCAATGAGGCCTCGTCTATATCACCATGAATTTGATTTTGATTGAGTGAAAATATTTTATTCAAATCATAACAGATATAAGCGCCTTCTTGCCAAGGCGAAGTACTCACCCAAACCAATCGTTTATTCGGTTGAAAAATTATTGAATGATGCGCAATAAACTGATTCAACGCTTTTTCGTTTGTAAGTCCTATATCAGCATTCTTCAAACCCTTATAATCTCTCAGTATGTCGGCAGTTCGTTGTGGCGTATTTTGTGATGTTTCATTTAATAATTCTTGTAAGCGTTGATATCTATACACAGAAGCACTTTGATTCATCTGTTCTTGATTTAAATTTTGTTTCCCAAGTATCCCACTTTGAGAATGATTGGTACATTGAATTGATTTTTGGTTAGGATCATAGACATCTAAATCGGTTGGTGTTTTTTCAATAATAACCGCTTTATGATCTATTGCTGAGCCAATTAAAAAACTCTCACTTACAAACATCTTTCTTTTTTTTGCAATGGCAATTGCTTCTTGAATAGTTGATGCATATTGCAAAATTTCTCTTGCAACTAACGAAACTGGTGTGGCTGAACCATAGGGAATAGCTGATTTATTTGCATTGATAGTCACTGTAAGTCCTTTCATATTCATTCCGCTAACCACACCTGTAAATCCGCCCCAAGTGACCGACATAAACTGATTTCCTTCTGTTGGGTTATAAAAGGCAATTATTTTATTTTTTGCAAAATCATCGCCAACGTAAAAATCAAAATTTCTTCCTATAATTAATTCACTATCCTTCGATTTGTTATCCCATGTTGCAAATGAAGTGCATCCCACCAACATCATATTGGCTAATGCATGACCAATATCATGGGCTGCATGATAATTTAATTGTCGCGAATAATTCGTGCCTATCCAATTAAACTCTTCGGATGCAGATAATGAAACACCATAAATTTCTTCTTGATATTCTTGAATAACATAGTCTGCTAGATTTCGATTCATAAAACCAACTACATATTTCAAAAATTTCAAGTACTTTTTCGAAGGAATCATTCGTTGAATTTCATCAGTAAATGCTTGCTCTTGAAACTGCACTAATTCTTTCCCTAATTTTCCAAAAGCAAGACCTCTTTCAAAACCATTTCCTTGCAAATACATTTCGTACAAACCATGATTATTTTTACGAAGCCAACTTTTATTAAACACTTTTAGGTTCGAATCAGATTCTATTCGTGATTGTTTCAACAGACTTAAATCCTTTATTTGAGGAGGCTTAGCATCACTTACAAGATAAATATAAATCCCAAATAAAATCAATAGCATTGCTAATACAGAAAATACAAGCAATAAAGCTCTCAATATTTTTTTTAAAATTCGCACGAGCCACAAAGATACAGTATGTCATTACATGTTCTTAGGTTCAATATTGATTTTATTCACCAAATAATCTAATCCTATAATTTCAGATGCCGTTAGTAAAGCGGTTATCGAAACACCCAATACACCATGAAGATTGATATTTTGACCTGTAAGATAGAGGTTAGGTATTTTAGTTCGAGTTGCAATAGTTGTTGCAGTGAGGTTGCGAATATCTTTTTGAATACCATACATTGAGCCATTCGGTGTGTTTAAATAATCACGAAAAGTAAGTGGCGTGCTTGCATCCTTTGCTTTGATAGCTTGTTTAAGATTTGGGATAATCATTTGAAGCGAATCAATGATTGTTTCAGAATAATTTTGCTTAAAATCTTGGTAATCATCATTTCGTTTTTCTCGAACGGCTGTAGTATGAAATGAATCAGACCATTTATTTAAAGCGTTATAATTTAAATAGGTTAATATAGATATTGATCTCGCATAACCAGGATTGGCTTCATCTTCAGTAAAAAATATTCCAAACGAATTGGGTGATGTTTGAATATTTTCATGAACATCCTTCCACACATCTTTTTGCTTATGATAGTAAATATTGTGATTACGATAGGGTATTTGTTTGTCGTGAAGTGACAAATTCAATATAAATGAAGACATCGTATTTTCTAATGAATTCAAACGACGAACAGTAATTGGCCGAATTAAATTTGATTCAAGTAGTTGAAAACTTACTTGTGGATGTAAATTTGATATAAAGTGCTTCGCATAATAACGCTCGCCTCGCTTATCTTCAGCATAAACTAACAAGCCATCTTTTTCATACATTTTTACAACTTCAATATTACGTATCACTTCTCCACCGTTCTCTTTTATAACTTCTTGTAACAGTTTGGCAATTTGAGCACTGCCTTCTTTGCACTTCCAACTACTTTCGATATAACTATTTTGAATCAATGCATGCATATAATAAGGCGAGTATTCGAAATGACCTCCATGTAACAAATTATTTCCTGTTAATACCTGTTGTAATAACGGATTAGAAATAAATTCAGACAATCTTGACTTCAATCCGAAGCCTGTTACCGCATTTTTTTCTTGCGCATCACCATTTCGTAAATTATACAATGGAAATTGCTTACAAGTTGAAACAATATCACCCATATAATTACGAATTTCACTTAAATGATTTGGGAAATTTGAAGCGATCGATTCAACAAAAGCATCATGGCCTTGTGCCATATTATAATGAATATCATCAATAATAATTTGGTCGTAGCAATTGGTATCCAAACGTTTCAATGATAATTTACTCATTAATCCCAGATAGTTAAAAATCTTGAATAAAGTTTGATTTTCAGCCAAACTCCCTACATAATGAATGGCCGATTCAAATAATTTGCCATCAAATCCAAACGATTGAAGGCATCCTCCAATTTGTTTATTTTTTTCAAGCACACATACTTTAAAACCTTCTTTAGAAAGTAAAGCACCACTAACAAGTCCACCTAATCCGGCACCAATAATTACTATATCGTACTTGTTCTCTTGCATTGATTCGTCAAACGCTAAATTTAGTTTAAAGTATTTCCAATCTTCAAAAAGTAGGGCATAAATTTTGTAATTATTATTTTATTGTTATACTTTTATGATAGCTCTCAGACATAATATTTATTCACAAAAAAAATTCAAAAAATGAACGTACAAATTCGAACTCATCGTTTTGATGCTGACAAAAAACTATTAGACCATGTAAATGAAAAAGTTGTGAAGTTGCAAACTTATCATGATAATATCGTGGATGTTGAGGTTTATTTAAAAGTTGATAACGTGGTTCATCAAATAAAAGATAAAATAGCCGAGATAAAAGTTCATGTTCCTAAACATACTTTTTTTGTAAAACATGAATCAAAACTTTTTGAAGAATCTTTTGACTTAGCATTAAAAGCACTCATTGACCAAATGAAAAGTCATAAAGTGAAAAAAGTAGCCACCGGAATTGACCCTGAAAGTCTTGTTGCTACTGAAGAAGATGATGAATTATAAACTACCAAAATTTTAAAAATTATTGATAGAAAAATACCCCGCATAATTGTGGGGTATTTTTATTTAATCTAGTTTTACAAAAATGATTCAATTTCCTAATTGCAAAATAAATCTTGGTCTTTCTATTACACAAAAGCGTGAAGACGGTTACCATCATTTAGATACTGTTTTTTATCCAATTCAATTAAAAGATGCATTAGAATTTGTAGTGAGTGATGAACTCAAACTAGATATTACTGGACTTAACATACCAGGCCCTATAGAAGACAATATTATTTTAAAGGCTTATCATGTACTCAAACAAGATTTTAATCACCTTCCTCCTTTACATATTCATTTACATAAAACAATTCCTACAGGAGGCGGTTTAGGTGGAGGTTCAAGCAACGGTGCTTTCATGCTCAAAATGTTGAACGAATATTTTAATCTTGGTATTGAAGAAAATGAATTGGCTTTAAATCGATATGCCTTGAAGTTAGGAAGTGATTGTCCGTTTTTTATTTTAAACAAGCCATGTCATGCTTTAGGCAGAGGAGAATTACTTGAACCTATTACACTCGATTTATCAGATTATCATTTTGTACTTGTTTTTTCAGGCATTCATATTCCTACCGGTTGGGCCTTTTCGCAACTTATACCACAAGAACCCGACCTATCAACGAAAGAAATTATATCTCACCCCATTTCATCATGGCAACATCTGTTGAAAAACGATTTTGAGAAACCCATTTTTAATACCCATCCTCTTTTATTCTCCATCAAAAATAAACTAATTGAGCTTGGAGCTAGCTATGCATCCATGAGTGGCAGTGGTAGTACTATGTTTGGTATATTCAAAAAGGAATCTATGTCTGCACTAAAAGAAAACATCCAAAATGATCTATTCTTTAAAGATCTTGGTGTTTATTTTGTTGAATAATTCTACTGTATTCTTTAGTTAACCTTACTATTTGTATTGAATAAATCTGAATATATTTTGGGCGGCAGACACGCTATTCACTGCAAGTCCTCCCCCGAAAGTGAAAAATTTCATTCGTTCCTCATTTCATTTTTCTACTTCGGGGTGCGGGCTTTTCGTTACTATCGTTGCCGCAAACAACAAACAAAATAATCTTTCAAGTTCATAAGACAGACCTCATCTTATTCACTTAAGTCGATTCTACACAACTAGTTCAAAAATATAAATGTATCAAAACAAATTTCAACCCAAATTTTCATGCGCAAAACGTGTGGATAAGCTATATCAAGTATGGCACAATAGTTGGTCGCTTTGAGTATATTTACACAAATAAAACCAATAATAAAATGTCAAACGATTTAGCAATTCGTGCTTATTGCATGAAAACAAAAGAAAAAAATGTACTAATGTTAGATGCTGTAGTTACAAAAACAGCACGTGGCGGTTATATGGCGCAAGGTAACGATGGAAAAGGCAATAAAATGACCACCATGTTAAGCGAAGCCAACGCCTTAGCTGCTGTAAAAGCGGGTCTAGCAAAAATGGGATAGTTTCTTCATTGATTCTATCACAACTAATAATTTAAATTCAATGTTCAACTCATTCGTCATTTTTGATGCGTGTTTTGTTTAGCGAAGTTTATTGAACCTAAAAAAAAGTGTCAGTCTCGTTTGAGTTGACATTTTTTTTATTTGTTACGATGACAATTTTATATTTTAGTTGATGATCTTAAGGTATTATAATCTAAAAAATAAATCACTCGAACTGCCAATTCAAATGCATGAGGTGTTTTTACAAACTGATGCACGTTCTTAAAATACGTATTTTCAGTATTTGTATTTAAAAGATAAGCATCATTCAACCACTGCTTATAACTAACTACCACCCTACTGCCTGGCTTGAACATCCAATTAAAAAAGATATCAATATTTTGCAAATTAAAATTTTCATCATAGCCATTTTGATGAACAACAGGCCTATTACGCCATTCGCCTAAACCATCCACATGATGAAATGATGTATATCGAATAAAAGAATTATAATGCCTAAAGCGTGCTGTAAAATTTGTGAATGGATTCAAATTTAATTTCATACTAATCTCGCCCATATATTCGCGCACATCACGTCTTCCAACAACAGGTTCATTTACAATATCATCATAATATGCATATCCTATATTGCTATTATCTCTTGTTACTTCGCCGTTGATTGAAATATCAAGCTTAGGTGAAAACCTATATCTTAAGCTTTGATTTAAGTAAACATATTCCGTATGCTTTTCGTTTGAAATACCATATCCAACATAATAAAACCAAAAAAGTTTCTTTCTACTATCCGAACTTCCTTCAATGGCATTATACCAATAAGGATAAGTTTTTAAACGCAATCCGAAATTACCCAATTGATAAAAATCAATTGGTGAAAAAGGTTTAGACTCGCTTGAAATGGTCACATCCCAAAAATTTTTAAATAAGAAAAAAGCACTGGCACCTACTTCATAATACTTAAAAACAAATGGAACTGTATTTTCTGCAACATTCTGATTTAAACCAATTCGGTAGAGTTGAAGTAATTTAGATTTAGGTTTGTTTTCGTTGTACGAAATATTAAAATTTTGAACTGAATGATTGTAGTCGAACTGAATACCCATATCACTCTTATCAAACTTTGGAGAAATTCGAATAGCACTAGCACTAAAAATTAATTTACCAGTGATTTTGGCAATATTCAATCCTACACTACTTCCTAATTGATAATTCTCATTATTTAAAATGCTAAACTTCGAAAACGCAGAAAGAGAATAAGTTTCCTTTTTATTAAATTTATTCAACATCAACGAACTCACATTTGCATCGCTGGCAGTTCCTCTTCGCCAAACATTTGTATTTGTAAAATTAATATTTGATTGCCCTTTCAATGCTTTGTCAACAACCACTACATTATAATTGGTGAGAGGTTCTGTTTCGAATTTTGTTGTTTCGCCCGTCAGCCTATCTTTTACTTTTGCATGCGTGGGTGCACCAACAGCATTAAAAATTCCTATACCATAATTATTAGATGTTCGTCCCGAAATTTTAAATGCATTGTATAAGGTTGTAACATTCGGGTTCTTCTCAATGATATATTTTGAATGATCACCATATATATTTTGAATCGAATTGTAACCTGTTGGTCGACCACCAACCCTTCGTGAATAAAAAATATCAGCTTTATTAAAGAGTTCTGTTCCCTCTGTAAAAAAAGGCCTGTTTTCATTTAATTGTTGTTCAAATGGCGATAAATTTCGAACCACATTATCTGATATCACTTGTGAAAAATCTGGTATCAAAGTCATATCTAAAGTAAACGATTCATTCAAACCATATTTAATATCCAATCCTCCACTTCTGAGCCATCGATTGGTTGTAACGCCCGATTCTTCTTGTTGTAAATACCCAGTAGATAAATAAGGAAATAAAAATAAACGAATAGGCGGTGTTACATTTTTCAATCCATTGATCTGACCAGTTTGCGCTAAGAAGCCTTGCTTTTGAACATTAATTTGATTCCAATAACTTGTTTCATTTATTTTTCTTACACTTCTAAAAAAGTTAATTCCCCAATTCATTTCTTTTTGTTTTGAAAAACGAAGGGCGCTAAATGGAATTTCAATTTCAACTTCCCAACGATCTTCATGCAAACTCACTTTCGATAACCAAACTGCATCCCATGATTCATCTCCATATTCACTACCATTACTTAATCGTTCATCATGCTGCACACCTGCACTCGATACACGAAATGTAAAACCGTTTTGATGATCATCATAGGGATCAAAGAAGATAGCAAAAATATCTGAATTAATATTGTATAATAAATCACGCGCAGTTAATTGTCGAGATGATAAATTTTTAGGTTGATAGAGTGTTGCTCCGATACATAAAGTAGAATTTGTATAATACATTCTAACTTCAGAATTAAATTTAGATGGTTGATCTGGATTTGGAATGGTTTGTGTAAAATCTTTCATCACCTTACATTTCTTCCAAACTTCATCATCTAAATTGCCATCAAGTTTTGGCGATTCATTGATTGAAATGATATCGCATATCTTTCTGCTTTGAGCTAAGAGAAGTTGACATGAAAATAAGATAAGTATGATGAGTGTAGAAATTTTCATGGCGACACAATTTTTTTGGAGCATAAAAGTAAATTTATATTCCTAGTCATATTGAAGATTTATATAAACGGCAAATAAATAAAATGAAGAGGTTTTTATATCAAAAAGAAATATCCTGTATCTAAAAATCACCACGCATTTTATCCCATAATTCTGGAATACGTTTTACCCAAACTAATTCTTCCATTTTATCTTTAGCATCTTGAACTGGAATGCCAAACCATACCTTTCCACCAGGAAGTGATTTGCCTACACCGCTTTTTGCAAGAACAACTGTATTACTTTCAATCACTAAATCTTTTGACACACCAACCTGACCATATAAAAGAACATTATCACCGATGGTTACTTTTCCAGCTACACCCACTTGAGCAGCAAACAAACAATTTTTACCAACGATGGTACCATGTCCAATATGAATAAAATTATCAAGTTTAGTGCCTCTACCAATAATGGTGATGCCACTTACACCGCGATCGATGGTACAACATGAGCCTATTTCAACATCGTCTTCAATAATTGTAGTGCCACAACTTTCTAATTTCAAATATCTTAATTCTTCAAATTCTCTTTTATTAAAATAGAAGGCATCGCCTCCAATAACTGAATTGGCTTGGATATTTACATTATTTCCAATGGTGGTACCATCATAAATAACTACACCCGGATGTATAACGCAATTGGTACCAATTGTAACATGATTACCAACAAAAACACCTGGCTGTAATATAGTTCCTTCACCAATTTGGGCCGAATCGCTAATCATTTTAGTCGCAGGTTCAAATGGTTTAAAATGCTTTACCAATTTAACATAAGCGCTAGCTGGATCCTTTGTAATTAATAACGCCTTACCCTTTGGACATTCAACTACCTTGTTCATGATAATGATTGAAGCTTCACTTGAAAGTAATCTTGAATAGTATTTTTCAATGTCAACAAACGAAATATCACCAGGGGTAATCTTATGAACTTCATTAATTCCATCCGCTTCTATCGTATCATCTCCAATTAATTCGGCGCCAACAAATTTGGCAATCCATTTCACATTGACAGGGGCTTTTAATTTCATACGATACCGCGATTGTTTTTTCTAATGATAATGTAATAAAGAATCAAGATTTGTGTTTTGCATCTTAATAAAAGTAAAGATAAAAAGAATAACTGAAAATAGTGTTGATTTTTCTGATTGAAAAAAAAACCATTCATGATTATAAATCATCATTGAAATTTTGAACATTTTTTATGTGACAAAAAAAATATTTTGTTGCAAAATATTTCATTCATTTCATGCTATAACATTCATTACTATTAACAATTAGTGAATAACTTTTTTTACAAAAAATTTTTCTCAACAAAAAAAACAAACTATACTTGTATTGGTTAAAACGCTTACTAACCCATAAATTCACAAACCCGATTGATTTTTTCTATCGGGTTTATTTTTTATACCCTCTGAAACCCTTTATTCATCAATATTTCAAGACATACTTCTTCGCTATAAAAAGAATATAGATCCACATGTTTTTCAATTCAATAAATCATGCAAAAAAATTACAGGACCCTTTTTTTTTACA